>DASZLH010000101.1:0-3839 GCA_035552495.1 Kapaibacterium sp. (SeqCode)
CAGAGTTTCATTATCTCGCGGGCCGTTACGTGCGCGAGCGCGAGAAGGAGTTAAAGATCCCACACAAATCTCTGATTTCAACGGCCTACGAGTATTCCGTGCCGGTCTATACCAGTTCGCCCGGGGATAGCTCGATCGGGATGAACATTGCGGCTATGTCCATGCGTGGAAATAAGCTCTTGATCGATCCGAATAAGGATGTGAACGAGACCGCTGCAATCGTGCTCGATGCCAAGCGCGGCACCGTAAGCGGGAAGCGCGGCAAATCGGCGGTCTTTATTTTAGGCGGTGGAAGTCCGAAGAATTTTCTGTTGCAGACCGAGCCGCAAATTCAGGAAGTGATGGGCATCGAAGAAAAAGGACACGATTTCTTCATGCAGATAACGGACGCGCGCCCGGATACAGGCGGGCTTTCCGGCGCGACTCCGGCGGAAGCCGTGAGCTGGGGTAAGGTCGATCCGAGCATGCTGCCGGACACGGTCGTCTGCTACGTCGATTCGACGATCGCGCTACCGATCATCACGCAGTATGCGCTCACCAAACATGCAAAGCGAAAACCGAAACGGTTATACGACAAGCTGCCACAATTGAACGAAGCGATCGAGCGGGAATATCAAAAAGCCGAGCGAAGAAAGCAAAAGCGGTCACGTTAGATTCTGTTGGAGCAATGCCTTCAACTGCCGCTCGATCTCTCCTTTGAACGCAGCGAACATTATTCCGAGCGCAACATCGACGGTCACAGCATTTTCTTCGACGAGTATCGTACCGTGCGTTCCGGTTCGTTCAAAATGCAATTCGTTACCCGCCCAATGGTAGCTCACACCGAGCCGATCTTTCAATTGTTGGGCAACTTCTTCAATTTTTTGTCTTGCGATTACGATTCCGAGACGATGCTCTTCATGCACATGGATGGTGGCCATAACAATGTTTGAATAATTGGAATATTCTTCGATGAACGCTTTCGCATTGCTCCTACAACGTAAATTGTGCTCGCACGGTATACTCCGCTCCTTCCGCGAACGTTTTACTTTCGACGAGCATCACTTCCGAGACTAAAACTGTAGGGGATGAGTCACTGAGGTCCGGAAATTCAAATTTCTCGGGAAGCCGGTACGGTTCGCGAAATCGGAAGAGCGTTATGTGCGGATGAAACGCACGTTCGCGTTCGAAGGGGATTTTACATTTATCGAGTGTCCGGTCGATCGCGTGTTGCACATGTTGCAAAGGCGCCTCGGGTGTAAGCCCGATCCACATTACGCGCGCGGCTTGGCGTTTGGAGAAAACTCCGACTGCACCGAGTTTCACTTCAAATGTTCCGATGCTTGATTTGGATAACTCGCTGTTGACTGCCCCGATCATCTCTTCGATTTTCGATTCCTCGACATTTCCCAGAAACCGGACCGTGCAATGGGAGTTACGCAGCTTTTCTGGTTTCAGATGGGGAGGCGGCTCGAGCGAGCGTAGTTCCTCGCTAAGCTTATATTGCAACTTGTCGAGCACTTTTACCAGAACGCTCGGAGTCTGGACGGCAAAGAATAAACGTGCCACGAAAGAAAATTGACCTTATACGATGTTCTCGTCATCTTCTTCCTGGCCGCTGCGTGGCCGTGTGAAGATAGATCCGATCATGTCGCGGTAGGTTACTTCAGGCCGTCCGAATTCTTCCTCTTTAGCGAGTTTGGAATGCTGGTGGAGACCATCCAATACGAATTCCATCGCGCTGGCAAGTTCGAAACGGTTCGCTTCCTGAATTTTTAGGTTACGAACTGTCAGTTCGCGCAACCGTGGAACGCGCGATAGTTCTTTGTAATAATCATCGAACTTCATCGTATCCGTCAGCGAAATCATATTGCCCTGCGAGAACCAGCTTAGCAATGCGTCGTATTCACCTTCCTTTTGGGGAGCTTGCATCGCCGGCGCTGCGTGCTGCGGCTGTTTTGCATAACGCTCGGAGCCATTCCTTGATTTGGGACGAGCGAGCGGATCGGGAAAATATTGTTTGAAAATTTCTTTGACGGCCTTACCAATAAGCGCGCGCGCCACTTTATCCATTCCTTCCTGTTCGCCTTCGAATACCAGTTCCACTTTACCGGTGACGCCCGATGTAACGAACGCGAGGTCGGTCACACGCGGTAGAATAATATTATCGCCATTGACGATTGTTCTTCGCTCTGCATTCGAAACGAGCGCTTCCATCGCGCTCGTCGTCAGTCGTGCAGAGACGCCCGACTTTTGATCTATAAATTCCGATTTTCTCGCTTCGAATGCGATCTGTTCGATAATTTCTTTAAAATATTTCGGAATAACGATTCCTTCCTCACCATAACGGGCCGTCCACGCTTCCTGCTCGGTGATCGAAATAGCAGTTTCCATCGTAAGCGGATAGTGGGTAATGATCTGCGAGGAGATTCGGTCTTTGAGCGGAGTAATAATATTACCACGGTTGGTGTAATCCTCCGGGTTGGCTGTAAAGACCATCATGACATCGAGCGGGATTCGAATGTTGAATCCACGGATCTGAATATCGCGCTCTTCGAGCAGGTTAAATAATCCGACTTGAATGCGCGGCTGAAGGTCGGGCAATTCGTTGATCGTAAAAATACCACGGTTCGTACGTGGGATAATTCCAAAATGGATCGCGCCCTCGTGCGAGTAATGCAGGCGTTGGTGCGCTGCTTTTAGCGGATCGATATCGCCAATAATATCGGCGATAGTAACGTCGGGCGTCGCGAGCTTTTCACCGTACCGTTCCGAACGATGGACCCATTCGATCGGCGTCTCATCGCCCATCTCGCGGACCAACTGAACGGCATGATAGGATATGGGCGAAAACGGATCGTCATTGATTTCGCTATCTTTGACAATCGGCACCCATTCATCGAGCAGTTCGGTCAGCAGACGCGCAATACGAGTCTTGGCCTGACCGCGAAGGCCGAGCAAGATAATATCGTGTTTTGCAAGAATTGCATTGACTAAATGCGGAATGACGGTATCTTCGTAGCCGATAATTCCTGGGAATAGTGGTTCGCGATTCCGCAATTTGGAAATCAGATTGCGGCGCAGTTCTTCTTTGACCGGAAGGACTTCATATCCGCTGGCCCGAAGGCCCGATAACGTGGAGGGTTTATTCATAAGACTATTATTGCAACGGCTGAAGGGGATGGGACGTTCACGAATTTTGGAACCACAAAGCGGCGGAGTAACGAGGGGAGCAATTTATAAATGCCGTGTGCGAAGAAACTTGTCCGGCAGACCTGCTGTTGCTTTTTTTATGCTTGCGCTGCACGAAACCTTACGGATACCAGACGATCATATTCTACGCCTCAGCGTGCCCAACATTCCTAAAGGCGAAGAAGTGGAAGTGCTCGTACTTTCGAAAAATGGCGACACACATGCTGGGAAAATTGCCTTGATTGCCGAAGCGGCACGCGACCCTCTTTACCAACAAGACATGGACGAAATCGCAGATGATTTCGCATTTGTCGATTCCGAGCAGGGAAGACACGCGCTTAATAAAAAGAAACTTATTAATTAAGTCATCTTATGATGTCATTGCGAGGAAGATTTTTCGACCGAAGGGAGAAAAATCTGACGAAGCAATCCGTTGATTTGCCGCGGAGATTGCTTCGTCGGGTTCGGCTCCCTTCGGTCGCCGAACCCTCCTCGCAATGACATCGTATGAGACTGAACCTGAAAGGTAAAGACGGAAGTGGGAAAAGTGAAAATGAAGGAGCCAGTCCTTCATCCTTCATCCCACAGCCTTCATCCTTTCCCCTGGTTCGCGCGCTTGGTCTCCGCGAAGCCACGGCGCTAAACATGATCGACATGGTCGGCATCGG
>DASZLH010000102.1:0-6966 GCA_035552495.1 Kapaibacterium sp. (SeqCode)
TAATCAGGGCCGGTCGCATTATCTTAAACCGTGGAGTATTATTGCGCTGGAATATTGGTATCGATCGATGAAGAATTCGGTTCGAACATTTTCATAATTCACACTTAGTTCACTCTTGCCCAATGAATATCGGCATTGCCGCGCTCGGCCGCGTTTCGGAAGATACCGGAGGAAAAAATTACATCCTTCACTTCTTGTCCGAACTTTCAAATCAAACTGCCAGACATCACTTTACACTATTTCTCAGCTCGGGCGAACAAGCAAAACTCGGAATCGAACGCTCCCACTGGCTTCGCATTATCGAAATACCTAATTCAAACGCAACGCCACTCCATAAAGTCATTGCTGAACAGTTGCGACTTCCTGGATATATCCGTCATGAGAAAATAGACGTGATGTATTATCCCGGAAATTTTATTTCACTTTTTTCGCGCGTGCCCTCCGTCGTCAACATCCGTGCGGTCGCGCATTGCTACGGCAAACAGTATGGAATTCGCGGAGTACGGCGGATTATCCGCTCGCTACTGATGCCGTCAGGCGCGCGAAAAGCAAAGGCAATCGTAACTCCGAGTGAAGATATTAAGCAAGATGTGGTGCGGTTCATGCGCGTATCCGAAGCGAAGATTCACGTTATTCCGCACGGCGTCGATGTTTCCATATTCGATGGTGAAAAAAATCGCGCCGATCCGGAAAGCCTCGATGTTCTGAATACATTCGGGCTTCGCTCCGGCGAGTATCTTCTCTATGTGTCTGCACTCTGGCGCTATAAAAATCAGGATAAGCTCATTCGCGCTCATGCGGAACTCCTGCGTAGTCATCCCGAACTCAAACTCGTGCTTGCCGGCAAAGGGACCGGCACCGATTCGAACTATTTGCAGGAAATTCATTCGCTTCCGCAGCAACTTGGTGCAGCGGACCGCGTAGTCTTCACCGGCGCACTCGGCCAGCATCAACTGCGCTACCTCTACGCGCACGCGCGCGCGTTTGTGTTTCCTTCGGCGTATGAAAGCTTCGGTAATCCGATCTTCGAAGCATGGGCATCCGGTATTCCACTCGCAACTTCGAACGTCCATTCTTTTCCCGAGATCGTTCAGGATGCAGGCTTGCTTTTCAGCCTCGAAGATATTTCTGAAATGACTTCCACTATCGAACAACTCCTTTCCGATCGTGCATTGTGTGCCGAGCTTATTGCTCGCGGGCACGACCGCGCAAGAAAATTCACCTGGGAGTCATGCGTCCGCCGAACCCTCTCACTCGTCGAAGGTGTTATCCCCTGACAACGGATAGAACGGTAACGTATTCATTTTCAGCAATTTCTTTCCCGTGTGAAAATCGCTTCGTTCTGAAATTATCGACTCGCTCCAACACGATCGACTTTATTATTTATGACGAAAGCCGACATTGTCAACCGCGTTGCAAACGCCACTGGCGTAACCAAATTCGAGACCGAAGTCCTTATCGAAGGATTTTTTAAAACGATGGCCGATGCACTCGCCAGCGGCGATCATATCGAAATCCGTGGCTTTGGGACGTTTAGAACAAAAAAACGACCGGCACGCACCGGGCGTAACCCTCGATCGGGTGCTACCATTTCGCTCGACGAGAGTTTTATCCCTTCGTTTAAGCCTTCGCGCGAACTGCGCCAATTGATCGACGACCGGCAGAAGAAAATTTCTCTTTGAACACACCTCCTCCCGCTACCCAAACGGAAACTTCCGACCGTTCGGAAGAACATCACGCGATCTATTGCCCAAGTTGCGCTGCGCGCGTTGCAGAACATGCTTCGAGTGGTGAATTGCTGCGCTGCCCGGTATGCGGCACGCAATTCGAAATCGGAGCCGCTGGCGAAGAAACGTCCGCGGAAAATGCGATCGTCCGCAGCGACTTATCGGCGAGTACGACAAAGCCCACCAAGCGATTATCGACCGAAGAAATTCTTCTTGACCGGCTGACGAAAGACCCCCCCATAAAAAAACAAACGCCATGGACTGTTGTGACGCTTGTGCTTGCGGGGATCATTGCAGTGAGCATGGTCATTTTCGAGCAGACTAAAAAAACAGACCAATATGCCCCGGGCGAGGAGGTCGATTCCACCGCGCTCTTGCAAAAACAACTCTTCTATCAACATATCATCGACTCACTTCAGCAACGCATTGCTGCAAACCCGCAGGAGGACAGCCTGCATCTGGACCTCGCCGATGCGTACTACGATATGAAGCAATGGACGCAAAGCCAGGCGGAGTTCGTAACCTATCTGACGAAGCATCCCAGCGACCCTAATGCGCGCGTCGATTATGCCTATGCGATCGCGCAGAGCGGCGATGTCAATACTGCGATCTCTGAAATCGATACCGCACTTCAGTACGATCCCCATCATTTGAATGCGCTTGTCAATGCCGGCATATTAACGGCAGAAACGATCAACGATACCAATCATACCGACGCGCTGGCTCGTGCCAAAAATTACTTCGAACGCGCCAAAGCCGTCGCGCAAAAGACCGATCCCGCCGCCGCCGCGAAAATCGATACCCTGCTACAAGCGATCAATCAAACGGGACAGAAATTAACGGCGCGGTAAAGTTCTTTCTGTTTCCTCGATGGAAACTAATATTCGCCAACACTGGTAATCTTTGGTTGTTACTTAAAGGTTTGATTCCTATTTTTTCACGTCCTGTTCCGATGAAATTACTTATTTCGATTTTTACCGCGATTCTCTGTTGTGTTAGCACGCTTCCCTCCCAGGCCCAATCTCGAAGTATCGTCTTCGAGCGAGGACCCATTATTCTGAACCTCGAGGCGCACCGTCCATTGGCTGCCCCGGCAAAGGCAACACCACAATTCGATACCACGCTTGCCTCGCGTATTTATGGCGCGCTGCTTGCGACGTACAATGCCGCGGAGCCATACGACCTGCATGGAGTTGGATTCAGCATTCTTATTCCAGGCCAGCCGCAAATAACCGGAACGATTGGACTGAACGACGACGTCAACCCACTCGATTCGTCGCTCCATTTCGAAGTCGGGAGTATCACCAAGACTTTTACCACTGCGCTCATCATGAAGTTGCAGGAAGAGGGAAAGCTTTCGATCAAGGACTCGATCCATAAATGGCTGCCTGCCTATCCAAACATCGATACGAATATCACGATCCAGCAGCTACTCAGTCATTCAAGCGGTATCTTCGATTACTTCAATGACGATACGAACGGAACCGCCGCGAACGAGCAGTACGGAATCGATCCATCCAAACATTGGACGCCTCAGGACATTTTGAGTTATGTCGGTAAACCAAATTTCGCTCCGGGAAAAGGATACCGGTATTGCAATACTGGCTTTGTATTGCTCGCGATGATTGCGGAAAAAGCCGGCGGCGCAAGCTTTCGCGATCAACTTCATGCCAATTTTATCGATCCGCTGCATCTCACACACACGTATGTTGGAGGGTACGATTCGATTCCAGGGCTCTTCGCGCATAATTGGTTTCTCTACGATAGCGCTTCCTTCGAGGATTTTTATGACATCGATAAAGAGGCACAACTGACCGGGTCCTTTGGCGATGGAAATATTGTTTCGACGCCCGGCGATTTAGCGCGATGGGGTGCAGCACTCTATCTTGGAAAAGCGATTACTGAGACTTCTGTTAAAGCCATGATTTCTCCGCTCCACAATATTACCGGTGCCGGACTTTATGGGCTGGGCACTCAAGAAGCATCCTATTACTCCAAAAAGACTTATGGTCATTCCGGCCATTTATTTGGATTTACTTCCGCCATGTTTACCAACTTGGTGGATTCCGTTACAGTAGTCGCCTATCTTAACGCTGACGGTGATCCCTTCATCAATGGCATTTCCGTCAATGATTATTTGGTCGATATGTTGAATGAAATTTATCTCGCGCCGAGTAGCGTAATACCGATAAACGGAGTGCGTGTGAGTACCCAAGCGTATCCCAATCCAGCAACCAACCGGGTAACGATCGCATTCGGACTAAAACAATCGGATAAGGTCATCCTCCGAGTGTACAATCCGCTTGGTGAGGAGATCCAGACGGTGTTCGATGCATGGATGTCATCCGGCATGCATGAAGCGGCAATCGAAACGCAACTTCTTCCGACCGGAAGTTACTTTTATACGATTCAAACTTCCGATGGGACTCAGAGCGGGAAATTTTCGGTCGAGCATTGAATTCATTATGCGATTTTCTGGCTCGCGGATGTAATCGTTCGGAAACTCTCTCGGCAGGTTACTGTTTCATGGGCACTGTTTCATAATTCATAGTTCATAATTTCGACACATCATGCCGAGCGGAAAAAAGCGTAAGCGTCATAAAATGGCGACCCACAAACGGAAAAAACGTTTGCGGAAGAATCGTCATAAGAAGCGAGTAAGGTAAAATACAGGACAGGTTTCATCTTGTCCTGGAATTCATTTCTCGCCAAAATATTAAAAGCCTCATCCATCTACAAATGGATGAGGCTTTTTTTTTTAGGCGTCCGGTTCGGGTTATGGGCCCACCGGACCTTTCATTAATTCCTAGGCAATTCGCTCGGGAAAGATTCTATCGGTTTCCGATATTATCATCGTCGAGCGGACGTTGCGGGCGTCGATTGCGCGCCTGATCGCGGCGTTCTTCATCCTGCCGCCGTGAGGCCGGATCGTACCCACCACGTTGCTGATAGCCACCCTGCTGGGGTGGCCGCTGATTCGTCGAATAAACGACTGGTCCGCGGGATGGACGCCGGCTCGGCCCAGCTCCGGCAGAAGTTTGCGGTTGCTGTTGGTTGTAGTCGCGTGGGCCACGGCCTCCGCCGCCACCTGCGGGTCGTTGAGCTCCACCGCCTTGCGGGCGCCCGCGATAACCACCGCCGCCTCCGCCCTGCGGCCGCTGATAGCCACCACCACTTTGATAGCCTCCACCGCCGCCGCCCGGACCGCGCTGCTGATACCCGCCGCGCTGCTGACCATAGCCGCCGCGTTGTTCGTATCCACCAGAGGGCTGGTAACCACCGCCGCCGCGCTGTTCATAGCCACCACGCTGTTCGCCTCCTCCGCCTTGCTGATAACCGCCACGCGGCTGATACCCACCGCCGGCTGGCCGGGGTCCGCGTCCACCTTGTCCCTGATATCCACCTTGCCCCTGATACCCGCCTGGGCGCTGGTATCCACCGCCTTGTTGGTATCCTCCCTGACGCGGTGGCCCCTGGCGTCCTCCGCCTTGCTGCGGACTGCGCCCCTGATATCCGCCTTGACGCGGTGGCCCCTGACGGCCTCCGCCCTGTCGCGGGCCGGCCTGACGGCCATATCCGCCACCACGTGGCGGGCCTCCATGCGAACCGGCGCGCGCAGGCTGACGCCCTCCGCCAGGTGTGAACTTTCCTTTTTTGATCGGTCGTCTCGATGGGCTTGCCGGCAATCGCTTGCCTTTTTTCGCATCGAATTTCCCCCTCTTACGCTGCGTAACTTTGCGCGGTTTGCGCACCGGCGGAACGACAGCCTTCCACTCTTCTTCGCCGAGTTGCGCTTGCTCGCGGGCGGGTGCTCCAATAAATTGAAATGCATCCAGACCCAGCATTTTGTCGGCGATCGCTTTGCCACTCCAGAATGCGGATGCGATCGAGCTTTGTCCGGCGATATAATCACCAGCCAGATAGAGCGGCACCTTGAAATCGCTCGGCTTGACCGTATCGACCGTAAAAGGGGATGACGAAAGAAACGCGGCGGGCCAGCGCTGAATCTCGCCATAGACTACATCCGGCAGCGCAACATCGAGCACTTCTTCGAAGACGCGCTCGATCATCGCAAATGTTTCTTTGTCCGTCTTCAGTACATAATCGCGGCTGATCTCAGCGCCGAGTTGCAGCACGAATGCGTTCTCATTCTTGCGGATTCCGAGCTTGCGACGCAAATTTTCCTGCGAGAGCCAGAAGATCGGCGCCATGATGTCGTCCGTAAATAGCGCCGAGAACTGCTCCTTGAAGTTGATCTTCGTCGTGCCGAACATCGCGCCGATCATCGGCTCGTAGTTGACCTCGTTTAAAAGATCGGTAATCTTTTTTACTTTCTTGTTCGAACTCGCGTGGGGATTCAATAGCGCGTGGGCATAGAGCGCCGGAAGCGCAATGACGACCCCATCCGAGTTCATTGTTTCGCCACGCTGATTGCGAAGCGTGTAATGGTCCGATTCGAAGACGATATCGCTGATGCGTGTATGCGTGCGGACCGGAATGTCCTTGGCGATCGCTTCGGCCAGAAGCTTCATACCACCATCGATATAAGACCAGTTGGGCGTTTCGACTTGCTGCGCCGTTGCGATTGAACGGCCATCGAAGCGAAAGACCGGCCCCGGAAATGCCTCCAGGTGCGCAAGGACTCCGCGCTCTTCCGCAACGGCACGCAAGAGCGCGCGTGCATCGGTCTCGAGTTGATTGGAGCTCAGCGGAGAAAGATCGAGACGCTGAGCGCCCGAATCCATCGTCCGATACCCGACATTGCGGGTGGATGCGCGTCCGCCAAGTCCGCGAGACCATTCGAGGATGGTCACGTCCTTACCGGCGCGGTGGAGAAAATATGCTGCGGAAAGACCTGCAAATCCGCCGCCAATGATTGTGATCATAGTTGTTTTGAAGTTGGGCTTATGTGCTTATGTGAGTCTAAAACTAATTA
The DNA here is from genome assembly GCA_035552495.1 of Kapaibacterium sp. (SeqCode). Taxonomy (GTDB): domain Bacteria; phylum Bacteroidota; class Ignavibacteria; order Palsa-1295; family Palsa-1295; genus PALSA-1295. The sequence continues at coordinate 6,664 of DASZLH010000102.1, forward strand.
GCGGTAGGGTTTGAGCGGGTGTCAGCTGGACTCAGGTTCCTATGCCGCTGTTCTTGTCTATATTGGCCGGCACGCGCTTAAACTGCTGCCATTGTGTTTGTCTGATGTCTAATATGAAACCGTGTAGATCGTAATGCTCCGATACGAGATGATCGAGGCGTTATATCGCATGCCTGGAATCATACCGATCGCTTGGCAGACCTGTGAGAGTTATTCTCAATCCGCCAGTTTTGCCATATTCAACTTCCTCCTAAGCCGGCAATTAATAATAGAGCACAGTCCTCGCAACGTGGGGACGCTTTT
>DASZLH010000103.1:0-6519 GCA_035552495.1 Kapaibacterium sp. (SeqCode)
CATTGCGCTTCGAATGGCTAAAGCGCGCATTCCCTCTGTACTCGTGGCTCGGACTGACGAAGAAATTAGTGCCGTCCGAAATGAGATTGTAAGTGATGGCGGTAAAGCGTGGGCATGTCCGTGCGATATCACTCAGCCGGGCGAAGTGTTGGCGTTAAAAGAAGATATAGAATCAGAATTAGGCACAGTGAATATTCTCATTAACAACGCCGGCGTTGCGCCATCTGCCAAATTCGAATCGACGACCGATGAAATGTGGAGAGAAACATTCGCCGTGAATGTCGATGGCGCGTTTTATATGACACGCGCATTTGTGCCGGCCATGCGAATAACGAATGGCCAAATTATTTCTATTGCATCGAGTGCTGCGCTTCAAGGCTTTCGTTATACTGCAGCCTATACAGCGTCCAAACATGCATTGCTTGGGCTCATGCGCGCGCTTGCCGAAGAATTGGGTGGAACGAAAATAAAAGTCAGCACCATCTGTCCGGGGTTCGTGCGAACTTCCATACTCGAAAACAGTATAGAAAATATTGTGGGGCGGACTGGCAAGTCAAAAGAAGAAGCGGAGCATATTTTCGCAGCGATGAACCGTGAGGCGAAAATCATAGAACCCGGACAGATTGCCGAAACCGTATTTCAATTGATCTCCGACCGCAACCTTCAATCGGGACTTGCGTATTATGAAGATGGAACGGTTATTGACGGTAAGAAGTAATATGTAACGAATCATTCATTACAATTTTCGCTGCTTAGCATACTTATTTGAGAGAAACATTTCAGTATTTCGAGACCCATAAAACACGCGAACGCGCGGCTATTGTGACGCTCATTCGTTCGAACGATGAAGAGACGCGCCAGGAAGCGCTCGAACATTTGAGCGAACTCGCATTGCTCGCCGATACGGCGGGGGCCGATGTCCTCTACCGCATGACGCAGGAACGTCCCAAGCCCGATGTGGCTCTCTATCTCGGAAAAGGAAAAGTCGAAGAGCTGAAAAAGCATGTCGAAATGCTGGAGATTCAGCTTGTCATTTTCGACGACGATCTTTCTCCGGTCCAGGTCCGAAATCTCGAACGTGAATTGAATGTAAAAATTCTCGACCGATCGAGTCTCATTCTCGATATTTTTGCGAGTCGTGCTCGCTCGCGTGAAGCCAAGACGCAGATCGAACTCGCACAGCTCGAATATTTGCTGCCGCGGCTTACACGCGCATGGACCCACTTATCGAAACAACACGGTGGTATCGGTACAAAAGGCCCTGGCGAAACGCAGATTGAAACAGATCGACGGCTTGTCAAGACACGTATCAGTCATCTCAAAGATAAACTGGGCGACATCGAACGGCAACAACAAACGCGCCGCGCTGGGCGAAGTGACGAACTTACACGCATTGCGCTCGTTGGATACACGAACGTCGGAAAGTCCTCGCTGCTGAACACGATTGCCGCCGATCAGCATTCGAATGTCTTCGTCGAAAATCGATTGTTCGCAACGCTCGATGCAACCACGCGCGCCGTCGAGCTCGCGCACGGACGCAAAACGCTTGTTACCGATACCGTTGGATTTATTCGCAAACTTCCCGCTCGGCTTATCGCCTCGTTTCGTACAACGCTCAGCGAAGTCGAAGAAGCGGACATCCTGCTTCATGTTGTCGATATCAATAGTCCTCAATTCGAGGAGCAGATTGAAGTGGTAAGCGATACCCTGCACGAACTTGGCGTGCAGAACAAGCCAACCATCATGGTCTTCAATAAACTCGATTTACTTGCAGAAGATAGGAAGCATTTGATCGCTGAGATGCGTGCGCGCTATCCACATGCCGTATTTATTTCCGCCGAGCGCGGAATCGGTATCGAGCAACTGAAGCGTGAGATCGAGAATGTCATCGCAGAGACATCCTTCGAGATCGTCGTGGAAATACCACTCGCACATTACGATATTGCATCGCGGCTCCACGAACTTGGAGAAGTCAAAGAACGCATTTTTTCCGATTCACATGTTCGCCTCCGATTGCGTGTTCATGAGCGTAACAAGGAGCGCGTTGAACGGCTGTTGGCTACCGCCGCGTAACTCTCGCCTCTTTTTCGTCGTCTAATAGTGCCGGGGACTCTGTCATTGGAGCGATTTTTTTTTGCATGGATTATTTTTGACTACGGAAAAGATTATGAAAGCACAATTACGATTAGACCCGTCGCTCTCTGCATTGCGCCCGGCGCTGCGATTTATCGGCACGAATGAAAAAGCGCATGAAACGTACTTCGATACTACATTCAAAGGCGGAGGCTTGGACTCCGCAGCAAGCCCAATGGAAATTACGCTCGAAGCCGCTGCCGCTTGCAGCGCCATGGACGTAATTCCGATCCTGCAAAAACGCCGTAAAACGGTCGAAAATTTAACAGTCGAACTCTTAGCCGAGCGCGCCGAGACACATCCCAAAGTATTTACCTCGATCGAGATGCATTTTCGACTCGTGAGTCCCGATGCAACTCTGAAAGAACTGGCTGCTGCTATCGAGCTTTCTCACTCTAAGTATTGCAGCATATCAGTTATGCTTGCGAGAAGCGGGTGCAATATTTCCTGGACCGCCACGCTCCAAAATCCGAATACCGGTTCGACCGAAACACTCTCGAGCCGGGAATTCCAAGCGTTACTGGACTCGAACGAAGTTAATATTGAAGACCGCGGTTAAAGCTTTCCTACCATTAGAAATGGATGCTCGTGTCCTTCGGCATGGTTGCTCGCTCGCTTAGCGCAAACGATGACATTTATAACGGTCTATAGATAAAACCGATCACGATCCCGACGACCATCCATTGCACAAAATAGGCAACCGATTGTTGAAGAGTAAGAGTAAGCCCAATATTCAGATTGACATAGTTATGGATCACGAAAGAACCGACGGCGAAGATTCCAATCAAGACACCAAAGCATGCGCCCTTTGCAATGCCATCGCCGGCCTTGTACATCATCGCGTAAATTACCGCAAGTGCAACTATCGCGACGAACATGGCGATCATTCCTGCAGGCATTACGCTTTTGATACCTTCCTGGGTTCGATAAACTTCAGGATATTTTAGAAATTCGTTCTTTACAGAAGCAATTGTAAACATTAGTCCTCCGAGACCCATGTAGATCACAAATGCTCCAAAAGCAGCGAAACCGAGTTGTAAGAAATTCATTGGTATATTAGGTAAGGCTGGCCTTATGAGGCTTTATTACGGATTTTCCGAATAGAAAGGTAATATGCAAAAAAGATAAATGATTTCTTCGCAACGAATAGGCTACAATTGAACTACGCGATCGTTCAGTTGGCAAATTCTTGTCTTCGCCATCGGTCCATCCATGGGCCGCTAACTTTTGTATCTCCTTCGTTCACAAGCCGTTCCTGTTCCGCGAGTACATCATGCAGGCCAACCTGTCGGCTGCGAGCAGCCCACTCACTCCAATTCGGTCTGTAGCTTGGATTGCCGGCTGTCCTCATAAGAATTGGCTCCTTGATGCCTTCCATTCCACTCGGTTCTTTGGGCCGTTGCCAGCGAAGATCGATCGACCAGCGAATGATATTCGAAAAATTCTCTGTACTTCGATGCGGAATGAGATTGTTTAGCAGCAAGACCGAACCCTTATTCATCGTGCAGGTAATAATATCTCCGGTTGGCAGATCACACTCATCAATGTAAAGATACCAGGAGTCCTTATGTCCCCGAGTATTCTCCAGATAATGTTGAAAGACTTTTTTCCCACGATGTCCTCCCCGAACGACTTGCATACATCCATTGACTTCGTTGGCATCGACGAGCGGTATCCACGCTGTCGGTTGAAACGTTTGCTCGGAACCTGCAGCGAGGTACGCAGTATCCTGATGCCACGGCACAGTTGCAAGTGGGTTATGTGGCGTCTTCGATCGGAGGTTCCAGACCGGATGTCCTGCGATCTCGGGTCCGAGGAGTTGCTCGATAATATCGAGTAATTTTTGCGAGCTCCAAATATTCGCAAAGGCGTGGGGGAGCGTGCCGCCGGTGTGAATGAGCGTAGCAGATCCCGGAAAAGATAATTCAAGATACGAAAGCCGAGTCAGGAAACCTTCAGAATCATAAAGATCCGAAATCTGACCGGCTGCATATAACTTTCGTGCAAGCGCGTCAACCTTTTCATCTATCGCATCGATGACAGGTTGGAGTTCAGCATTTGTAAAGAGATCCCGGACGATCAGAAATCCGTCGTTATGGTACTGGTGAATTTGTTCTGTCGAGAGCATGCGAGCAGGTTTGCTTTCTGAATTCAGCAACGCCTAACCACGAGAGAATAATTCTCACTTTGAACAATAGAGGGAAGAGAGAGGTTGACTTGGTACGCTCAGTTGCCAGTCAGCCTATTTTCATCTCGTTTCATTTGTTCGTCAATTACCGATTGTATTCGTATTTTCAATCGGAGAAAGGAATTTAGAACGTGAAGCTTTTGCTCTTCGGAAACAATTGATTTTCCGCGAGCATTTAATTCCGCCATGCTTTCTTTTAGCTCATCATACGTGACCTGTTCCATAAGATTCGAAGTTAAGGTATTTTTGCCATCATTAGTGGCGCTGGAAATTTGATCGCTCATTTATTGAAATAAGAATAAATATGCTCTCTCCAATTTTATCATGAAAACATGAGGACCAATTTCCCTCATTTGGGAATTTCGCATCAAATCTTACTCCAATGGTGCAAATTTTCGTATGAATAGTTGCTCAGCAGATTCCAAAAGAACATGAATTATTGACATTGTGAATTACTGCGACGATTTTGGGGATTCTTTACGATTATTATGTGTAATCTTCTTGATTTTCGAAGTGCGAGGTTGGCTTCTTGAATCAACTTTTCAGCTTTAAAAAACGTAAGTTCAATTCTCCGTGAAACATTATTCCGCAATTGCAATTTTCGCAATTCTTTTTTTTACTTCTTTTGGTGCGAACGCAAATGAACTGCACTATTCCGTCGATTTACGCGATTGCAGATTGCATCTCGTGCATATTCTTCTAAAGCCGGAAGGATTTGTTGGCAAGCGTGCGGCCATATTCGAAATGCCGGTCTGGGCCCCGGGAGCGTATAGCGTTTCCCATTACGGCCATTATGTCGTGAATTTCAGGGCACTCGATAAACATGGGAAGCCGCTGCCCGTGACGCAAATAAATGACGACCGCTGGAATATCCCCAATGCACGCGCTCTTGCGACGATCGAGTATGATGTGCTCGATTCGCATAAAGATTCGACCAGTCTTTATTTCGCGATGGCAAATATGGATACCTCGCTATTTTTCGCAAATGCGACAGCGCTGTTTGGTTACTTCGATGACGATAAAACTGCCCCTGCAACGATAACCTACGAAAAGCGGGCTGATTGGAAATTGGATTGCGCGCTTCCTCCTTCAAAATCGGGTTACCTTCAGGATACCAATTCGACGTTTCAGAATACAAATTTTTATGCGAAGAATTACGACGTCCTTGCCGATGCTCCCGTGATTGCTTCTCCTACGCTTACCACGCGGAGTTTCCGTGAAGGCAATGCGATTTACGATCTTGTCGTAGCGAGTGATGATCCATTCGACGATCCCAAAATGGATTCGCTGAGTTTATATCTCCGGAAGGTTGTTTACGCCGAGACTGATTTCTTTCACGACACCCCCTTCGATCATTACTCATTCATTCTCTATGCGCCGACCCCGACGCACTTGCCATCGTTTGCCGAAGGAGCGCTCGAACATGCGAATTCGAGCGATTACATGCTGGTCAATCTCGACTGGACGCTGTTCAAGCGTGTGTATCTCAGCATTTTTTCTCACGAATTTTTTCATTTATGGAATGTCAAGCGGATTCACTCAAGTCTCTTAGGTCCGTTCGACTATACACAACGCGTTATGACGACAAGCCTTTGGATGGCCGAGGGCATTACAGAATATTATGCGCATACGCTGCTCTCTCGTTATGAGATCGAGCCTCCGGAAAATTTTTATAACGATATCGAACAGTGGGCTGCCGAGTATGCACATGCCACGGCTGCACAGAAGAGCGAATCGCTCGAACAGCTCTCAATCGATGAAAGCGATTTCCATCTCGACAATGCAGAGCTGTTCTACATCAAAGGGCCGCTCGTCGGCTGGATGCTCGATCTCGAAATTCGAAATAAGACGAATAATAAGAAATCCCTCGATGATGTCATGCTTGCGCTGAATGCCGATGCGAAACGCGGAAAGACATTTGCAGAAGACAACCTGATTCATGTTGTCGAACAGTATGCCGGAGTCGATCTCACCGATTTTTACGATCGTTATATTCATGGCACCGATTCACTTCCTATCGATCGATATCTTGCATTCATGGGATTACGAAAGGGAGGAAAATCGGAAGGGAAAGCATCGCTCGGACTGACTTCCGACGGTCGTCTCTTTCTCCAATCGCTCGATACGAATACAGCGTTTGCCAGAGCGGGCATGAAGCCCGGGGATGCATTGATTGCCATTAATGGCACTAAACTCTC
>DASZLH010000104.1:0-8474 GCA_035552495.1 Kapaibacterium sp. (SeqCode)
ACGGGGTTGGATTCGAAAGCGATCAAAATCTCGCTCATTATCAGATTTTGCGTCCTATTATCGAAGCACCCTCGGAGACATTTCAGCCGAATGGAACCGCATCATCGAGCGCCAGTCCATCATCGCTGCGGCCTGCACAGCCGATCATTCCTGGAGCCGGAGCTATTCCCGGTTCGCCTATCGGCACGACCGAGCTTCAGTTGCCCAGCATTCAGGATAGCACTAAAAGACCGAGAGGTAATTAATGGGCACTCTATTTACTTTCCTTTTACCTGCTTACGCTTTTTCGGTGCAGATTTTACGGAAGAATTTGTGAGTACACCAGTTGTAGCGAGAGGAATTTGCTGATCTTTTTGCTTGAGAAGATCATTGAGGAGCGCCTTGTCTTCCGCATTACCGAATTCTTCAATCAGCTTCAGAGCGGTCATGACATATCCTTGCGTATGGATCGTGTGATTGCGAATCACATCGAATGCACGCTCGATTCCAATACGTTCTTCCATAATATTCACTGCTCCAGAGTTCATTGCCGTTATGTGTGACCGTTTGGCGCGATGAATGAAAAACAGATGGGCTTTCATTAATATAACGCTTTATTCGCGGCTGGGTTCAACTTTTATGTGATCTAATTTTAAAAATACTATTTTTGTGACAAGTGAGCATTAATCCGATTGACTTTTGCGTTCTTGGATTCCAACCCCGATCTCATATTCAGTATTAAAAGTTTTTATTGCGTCTTCCATTATAAATACCATTTTTTAACCGGAATCGAAATATTTCCCCATGACCAATAATTTGAACGGTCTCAATCCAGCCCAGCTCGACGCAGTTCGCAATGCAAATGGGCCCACGATGATTGTCGCCGGAGCCGGTTCGGGAAAAACACGCGTACTAACCCATCGTATCGTTTTTTTACTGGAAACCGGCGTACGCCCGTGGGAAATTCTTTCCCTGACCTTTACCAATAAGGCTGCGGCGGAAATGAAAGAGCGGATTGCTCACATGGCAGGACCTGAAATTGCCCGCGACTTATGGATGGGCACCTTCCATTCGATCTTCGCCCGCATTCTAAGACGCCACGCCGCAGAGCTTGGCTACACATCGAGCTTTACGATTTACGATAGCGACGATTCGCTCAGCGCGATTAAACAAATTATGGGAGCGATTGGAATCTCGAAAGAACAATTCAATCCTAACGCTGTACGGTCCCGCATTTCCAGTGCAAAGAATCAACTGATCTCACCCGAAGAATACGAGCGACTCGCTCGCGATTTTTTTGCCGAACAAGTGGCAAGAATTTACCCGGAGTACCGGCGGTCTCTTAAGCTCGCCAATGCGATGGATTTCGATGATTTATTGCTACGAACGATTGACTTGTTTGATACGCGAAAGGAAATACTCGATCAATACCAAAACAAGTTTCGGTTTATCCTCGTCGATGAGTATCAGGATACGAACCGCGCACAGTATGCAATCATAAAGCGACTCGCATCGAAATTCAAAAACCTGACCGTCGTCGGAGACGATGCCCAGTCTATCTATGCATTTCGCGGCGCGGACATTGCAAACATTCTCGACTTTCAGAGGGACTATCCCCAAGCGCAGGTCTTCCGGCTGGAACAAAATTATCGCTCGACTAAAAATATTTTAGCTGCGGCCGATGAACTCATTCGTAATAACAAAGGTCAAATTCCTAAAACACTTTTCACTGAAAATCCTAAAGGCGATCCACTCCATATCATCGAGTGTGTGGACGAGCGAGACGAAGCAAGTTCGGTTGTGCGGACCATCGAAGAAGAAATCCGCAAGGAGAAACTCGATCTTCGTCATTTTGCTATTCTCTATAGAACGAATGCACAAAGCCGCGCGCTCGAAGATACTCTTCGACGGCAAAGCATACCCTACGTAATTGTTGGCGGCACAGCGTTTTATCGGCGTAAAGAAATCAAGGATGTCCTCGGGTATGTGCGCGTGCTCGTTAATCCCAACGATTCCGAAAGCTTACTCCGTGTGATTAATTACCCGGCTCGCGGTATTGGAGCGACCACGATGGACCGCGTACTCGCCTACGCGCTCGAACATTCGATCGGCCTCCTCGCCGCATTCGAACGGATCGACTTCGTAAATGGCGTACAAGCACGGGCGGCCACTAAAATTAAGGAATTCACTTCCCTGATCGAGAAATACAGAACGCTGAAAGACAAGATGTCCCCCAGTGAACTCGTGCGAGCACTGATCGACGAAACGCGTATTTTGCAGGAGCTAAAACTTGAAAACACGATGGATTCGCTCGCACGATTCGAAAATATCCAGGAGTTTCTTTCTGCTGTTACCGATTTCTTTCACGAAAAGCCGGATTCCACACTCGAAACATTTCTCGAGGAAGTTTCCCTGGTGAGTGAAATCGATCAGGTCGATGGGACGAAAAATGCCGTCACACTCATGACGCTTCATGCTGCTAAAGGATTGGAATTCCCAGTCGTGTTCATTACGGGACTCGAAGAGGGACTATTTCCCAATCAACAAACTGCATCGGAACCACGGGATCTCGAAGAAGAGCGCAGGCTGCTATATGTCGGCATCACCCGAGCCATGCGTAAATGCTTCATTTATTACGCATTTCAGCGGTTACGCTTTGGCGAAACGGTTCATCAGCTCCCTTCCCGATTCCTCGAAGAGCTCGATCGCTCCGGCGCGACCGAGCGCGTTACCAGCTTTGGGACGAAACCGCGAAGCCGCGAAACATATGCAGACCGCGCACAGGAAATCTCACACCTGCTACATGGCTCCCCGGTTGTCAACGGCCGCACGTTCACACGCAAACGTCACGAACGAGCGCCAGCATCGAAGTTTTATTCCGATGGTGATAGTCCATCCAATTATTCACAAGTCGAAGAATCCAATGAAGTCCGACGCGGCATGAAAGTTTTTCACGAGACCTTCGGCGAAGGCCGCGTCCTCGAAGTACTTGGCCGGGGCGATAAAGCAAAAGCGACTGTCGATTTTCCAAAGTTTGGGAAGAAGAACCTAATGCTCAAGTTTGCAAATTTGAAGGCAATGTAATCGTTAATACGGCTTATGCTCTTCCAAATATTCTTGCAGTAAAATCCTCGCCGCTTCTTCGTCTCGAAGGGATTTTACTTCTCGCTTCCCTTTTGGCAGCCTTCGTTCTGAGATGTTGAAGTTTGCCATCACGGATGTAAGCCGTTCATCCCTCGGTTCGACGGTTATTCCAAGAGGCTGAAAAACAGCGGAAAGATTGTTTTGGAATTTCCGAACTTCCGATGTCATCGCGCTATCGGTATTGCCAAGCGTTCGAGGAATGCCCAGTATAACGATCCGAACGTTCTCTGCCTGTGCCATCGAAATAATTTTCGGAATTAGATTGGGGGCATTCTCAAGCACGCCGCGAGGAGAAGCGAGCATTCGCATCTCATCTGATATTGCAATGCCAACTCGCTTTGTGCCGTAGTCAATGGCAAGCACGCGATAGCGTTCACCGAACACACGATCAGCCTGCAGCACGAAGTATCCTTTCTTGTATTTGGTCGAGTTCTGCATCCGGCATTCGCGGGCCTTCTCCAGCCGATAGATAACCATCGTACCGTTCCTGAAACTCGTAAATCCCGCTCACCATTGGCTGCCACGGGCCATCGGGAATTCCATGCATTGGAATAAGCTTTAGATGCGCATGATCGATAGCCATTCCTTCTGCAATAAGGCCAACCCGTTTACATATCAGCGATTTTTTTAACAAGGCAGTAACCTCGCGGGCAGCAAGAAAGAGCGCAGTATATCGCTCGTCTTCCAATGTAAATACATCGCTGCCCAAATGTTCCTTCGGGACTAAAACAGTAAAGCCTGGAGTATTTGGAAATGGCGTGAGAAAAGCGACGTGCCCCTCTGTTTCGTATATCTTCCACGCTTTTTCCTGACCCGCGATTAAGCGACAGAATAAACAAGTTTCTTGCATGAGCAATTATTCCTCGAATCGCTCGACGCTCGTGACACCACGAACTTTGCGAAGTTTTTCCATCAGGCGTGCGAGATGATATGTGTTTTTTACAAAGACCGTCATTTTGCCATCGAACATGGCATCACGAGAGTCGATATTGACCGAACGGATATTCGTGTTATTATAAGTGGAAATAACGTGGGTAAGATCGGAGAGCATGCCGGGACGGTCTTCGCCAAAGACACGAATTCCAACAAGGTAATCGGCGCCTTCATCGGTACTTGGCCACGAAACATCTATTAGTCGCTCTTCAGAATCCGCTTGTAGTTTTAAAATATTCTTACAATTAGCTCGGTGGATTTTAACCCCTTTGCCAATGGTAACGACTCCTAATACTTCATCTCCCGGCACCGGGTTGCAGCACTTTGCATAACTATAGAGCAGATTATCGCGCTTGCCCTGAATGAGAATGCCGGTGTTATTCCGCGAAGTATCGAGGTAGGTAACCGGATTGGCCGGTGTAGTTTCTTCTCGCTGTGGTGGTTTATCAGAACTGCCAGGACGAAGCCATTCGCGTAGCCTGCGAATATATTCCTCGATGTCAACATCGGCTGCACCGATAGCGGCATAAAATTTACCGAGCGTCCCGAGCGGCGTCGAAGAAGCGAAACGAATAAGCGTGTCCTCATTCGCATGCAGCTTCGCTTTTTGCATTCGCTTTTGAAATAATTCACGCCCCTGGACGATTTGGTTTCGTTGCTCATCATTGAGAAACTTGCGTATTTGTTGGCGCGCTTTATGCGTAGCAACAAATTTTTCCCAATCGGCTGTCGGCGATTGATTTTTGGAAGTAATAATCTCAACCTGATCGCCGGAAGAAAGCTTCGTATGAAGCGGTACGATTCTCCCATTTACTTTCGCGCCGATAGTCCTGAGGCCAATTTGAGAATGAATATCGAAGGCAAAATCAACGGCAGTCGCCCCTTTTGGAAGAATACGCAATTCTCCTTTTGGAGTAAATACGTATATTTCATCCTGATAAAGATTGAGCTTAAAACTTTCGAGTAATGCCGAAGGTGCATCCTCTCCATGTTGTTCGAAAACATCGCGCACCCACTTCACCCATTCTTCGAGCTCTGGATCGGCGGTCGAAATGTGCTCTTTATATTTCCAATGTGCCGCCACCCCCTTCTCTGCGATCTCGTGCATGGCTTTGGTTCGAATCTGAACTTCCACCATTCTTCCTCCCGGACCGATCACCGTCGTATGGATCGATTGATAGCCATTCTTTTTTGGTACCGAAATATAATTCTTAAACCGTTCGGGCACCGGGGTATAAATAGAGGAGACAAGTCCAAAGACGGCAAAGCAGTCATTGTCATTTGAGGTATCGAGTAGAATCCGAACCGCAAAAAGATCGTAGACCTCATCGAGCGTTTTGCCAAGTCGCACCATTTTATTATAAATGGAGAAAATGTGCTTGGGGCGGCCAACGATTTCGAATTTCATTTTTTGATCGCGCATTGCCAGCGCGATCGGTTCGACGAAATTCGCAATATAAGTCTCTCGTTCAATCCGTTTTTCGGCAAGTGCCTTTTTAATATCGGAATACGATTCGCGATTCAGCACTTTGAACGCGAGGTCCTCCATTTCCCATTTTATTTTTCCGAGGCCAAAGCGATTTGCAAACGGCGCATAAATATCGAGTGTCTCCTTGGCCATTCGGAATTGCCGCTCCGGAGGAAGGTACTCGATCGTCCGCATATTGTGCAAGCGATCGGCAAATTTGACGAGCATCACGCGAACATCATTAACCATCGAAAGCAGAAGCTTCCTATAGTTCTCCGCCTGTGTGATCTCTCGCGATTTGAAAATATCAGTAATTTTCGTGGCGCCATCCACAATATCCGCGACTTCAGATCCGAACTCTTCGCGGATTTCCTCAAGCTGGTACACCGTATCCTCGACGACATCGTGAAGCAGTGCCGCCACAATTGAAATATCGTCAAGCGGTATTTCCTGTGCGACAATCATGGATACTTCGAATGGATGAATAAAATACGGTTCGCCAGAAGCACGACGATCGTTCTTATGGGCCTCGTAACACAATCGGAAGGCCCGGATTACAAGCGATTCATCGAGCGAGCGAAGATTCTTTCGGCAAGCGGCAAGCAGTTCGTTCAGTTTATCGGAGTATAATTCATCGCTCGTTGCAGTACTCCAACGGACATGTCCGGAAGCGCGTCCATCGGAGGGCACGATCCGTCCTTTCGCATCGGAATGCGATCCCGTCGAGCGATCGCTCGTGCGAGCTGATTTTTCAGCCGAAATAATTGCACCTGCCAAATTACAAATGATTAAATATTAAGAATTAGGTTCTGCAAACGTCAACTATAGATACCACTAATTTTAAACTCTTAATTCTTAGTTCTTAATTCCATTACTATCTTGAGGGCCCGAAGATTATTGTCGAGGGACTCCGAACCAACCATAATAGAGCGTAACTCCCACGCTGGCTTGGGTGGCTATAATTTGATCGGCAGTAGGCCGGAAAACAAAATCGGGCTGTTGCTGCGAACCTTGAAATGCGGCGATCATCGCAATTTGCCCGAACGGTTCAAGTGTAAATCCGCCACCAAGCTCGAAGTCGTGACGCGCTCCGAAGAGCAGTTTTAGCGCGCCGCGATGGAAAGAGACGGAGTAAGTATGGTCCTGATTGTCGGAGTGAGTGGAATCTTTGGCTAACGCATAATGCTGCGTGTTGGTCATGGTAAGATAGGTATAACCTGCACCGACATAAAAGCCCACAATAGCAGATGGTTGCGTAATCACAAATCGTGCATCAAATGATAATGCGCTTATTCCGAAGTCTTCACTTTGAATCAGACGGGTTTCACCTTGTGAATTGAAAGTAGGAGGATGTCCCGAAGAACTGGTATTGGGCATATAGGGACGGTTGGGTGACGTTCCGGCACCAAAATTATACACAGAATCCTGCGGAAAATTATCGCTAACGTCCATGTGCGCGTATGAAATTTCGATGTCAAGTCTGCGCGTCAACTCGGTCGAAATTTGAATTGCCGGTTCGAACACTGAAGTAGCAGTGAGGCTGCGTTTGACTATGATATCCATTTGCATGTTTCCAACTCCAGCGCTGCCGCCGATGCCAATTGCTTTCCACGGCTGCGGAGTAAGCAGGAACTCCCGCGCGCGGTCCTGAGCGATAATTTGCTGCGCGGCCTTGATCGAATCCTGCCGGACTTGTTGCTGCGCTTTTTCGACCGATTCCTGTCGAGCTTTTTCCAAGTCTTGAATACTATCCTGCCGATGCTGTACTGCTTCGCGCGCAAGCTCTTCTTCCTGCTTTTTGCGGAGTTCTTCCGTTTTACGCCGATCGCCAGTCAGTATAGAATCCGGCGGAGCCGCACCGGGAGTTGTGACCTGTGCGAAGGCCGTTGAACTTAGCAATCCGGAAAATGCGAGAATAATAATTAGTGCGAGCGAGTGAGGTATCCGGAATGTTTTCAGAGCGTTTTCGAATGTGTGCTTCATTATGTTTGAAACGTCTAATCCTTTAATCTCCGCGACTTTTTCAGCGATATGCTTGAGAAAGACCGGTGAGTTGCGTTTGCCACGGTGCGGAACAGGCGCTAAATATGGCGAATCCGTCTCGATAAGGAAGGCATCGAGCGGTACCAATCGTACCACATCCGCAAGCGTGCTGTTTTTGAACGTAATATTTCCTGTAAAGCTCACAGAAAAACCGAGAGCGACGGATTTTTGCATAAGTTCGACCGTCCCCGAGAAACAGTGAAATTGTCCCCGTGGTTGCTCCGGCGGCAGGTCATTATAAAACTCTTCGACAATGCGAAACACATCGTCTTCCGACTCCCGAGTATGAATAATAATAGGCTTCTGAAGTTCCACTGCTAATTCAATCTGTTCGAAGAAAGCTCGACGCTGGACATCTCGCGGAGAAAAATCGTAATGATAATCAAGCCCTATTTCGCCTATTGCCACCACTTTCGAATTGGATTCCACGTTGTCTTTTATCTGCCGCCGTATATCAGCATTCCATTCCGTCGCACTATGCGGGTGAATTCCAAGCGCGCAATAAATACTGGTTTCTCTATTTTCGGAGTTCGCGATAGATAATGTGCCTGGAAAGCTTGCGAGATCAGTCGCTGGAACGAGAAAATGTGAGACGCCCGCCTCACGCGCTGCACGCATTATTTCATCGCGGTCCGCATCGAAGGCTTTATCCTGCAAGTGGCAGTGAGTGTCGAACATGGGTGCTGTAACGACAGGCGAGAGACATTCGCTTCCGGCATTCTCTGCCCATTTATTTCGATGAGATGCACAATATCTTAGATATAGAATGTTGAATAGTGTTTCAGATAATATCGTATCTTTGTGGGATGAGAGTTAAATCAAGAATATCCTCATTGATTTTAATAATGGGCATTGCCTCTCCTGTTGCTGCACAAGTCCATTTTGTTTCGCCCCTGTCCCAAGGCAT
>DASZLH010000105.1:0-8485 GCA_035552495.1 Kapaibacterium sp. (SeqCode)
CCATTCAAGAGGCCAGGAAGGATTTCGATTCGATGTTTAGTCAAGTCCTGAAAGGGGAAGAGATCATTATTACCGACCACCATAAACCAGTGGCACGGGTTAGTCCGATCGACGGGTTGAAACGACGAGGATTACTCGGTAGTGCGAAGGGTATAGCCTTCTATATTGCAGAAGACTTCGACGACCCACTCGAAGAATTTGAAGAATACATGTAACGATGCGAGCGCTCCTGGATACCCATGTGTTTCTTTGGTTTATTTTTAGCGACTCTCGCATCCAACAGAGTTGGATTGACGTTGTCGAGAACCCCCTGAGTGAAGTGTACCTAAGCATAGGAAGTTTATGGGAAATTGCAATTAAATCGAGTATCGGAAAACTTACATTGGAACCGTCCATTGACCAGATAGTCCAAGATCATGTCCTTGCTCGAGGATTAAAAGTTCTTCCTGTTACAATTCCGCATATTATGGCAGTGCAAGGACTTCCACATCATCACCGCGATCCATTCGATCGACTTATTATTGCGCAAAGTATCATTGAAAAGTTGCCAATAATCACTTCCGATTCTCAATTCGACAAATACGACATTCCACGCGTGTTCTAATGAGATACAACAAAGGCCCGCTCGGCGCGCTGATGGATGAATACGAACGGGCGCTGGAAGAATACATTCCATTGGTTGCGAATCTCGATCCGTCGATCTATGATGTCATCCTCAATCCGGAATCGAAGGATCCTGTTGCTGTGAGAGGTATCGCATTTCATACGCTGTTTGCCGGATACTCTTATGCCAATGCGATTCGCCGGAAGTTTGAAATGGAGATTAGCAGTCCGGAGAAATTCTATCCCGATCAATCGGAATTTCCCGTCGTAATGCATGCCATGTTCGAGTATACCGAAGCGTCGCTCGATGGACATTGGTCGATGACTGACGACGACTTAACAGCTACGATCATTCCCATTAGCTGGAGCGATCATCACGATCTGGAAGCTCTTTTCGAACACGCTATCGTACATATCTTGCGGCATCGCAGGCAGATCGAATACTTAACTTTACAGTGTTAAGGCCGAACAATACTTTGGTAAGCCCTTTGCTTCCATCTGCTCTCGATGGAAAGCAATTCAACATTTTTCAATCCAAATGCTCGCGGATTTCTCTTTGCGACGGGCATCGAAAATAGCTATCCGACGATTACACTGCCAGACGGCAAGCGCTTCCGCGTCGACGAAATGGAGAAGTGCGGTCATTACGATCGGTGGCAGGAAGATTTCGAGCGTGTAAAAGAGTTGGGAGTTGCGGCGCTGCGGTATGGTCTGCCCTATTACAAGACTCATATAGCTCCGGGTAAATACGATTGGGATTTTGCCGACGAGACCTTCGCCGCGCTGAAACAAATGGGAGTACTGCCGATTGCCGATCTGTGTCACTTCGGCGTCCCCGATTGGATCGGTGATTTTCAAAACCCGGATTGGCCACGTTACTTTGCGGAATACGCGAAAGCATTTGCAAAGCGGTTCGATTGGGTCCAGTTTTATACTCCAGTCAATGAAATGTTCGTCGCAGCCAATCTTTCCGGACTTCGTGGTTGGTGGAACGAGCAGCTTCATAGCGACGAGGCGTTCGTTCGTGCATTGCACAATCTCTGCAAAGCGGATGTGCTTGCTATGAAGGCTATTTTGGAAGTGCGCCCCGATGCGGTCTTTGTCCAGAGTGAGTCGTCGGAATATTATCATCCGAGCGAACCCTCCTCGATCGATCTTGCAAATGTACTAAACGAGAAGCGATTCCTATCGCTCGACTTGATCTATGGCTATCCCATCAATGCCATGATGTATGAATATCTGCTCGATCACGGAATGACGCGCGATGAATATCATTGGTTTGCCGAACATCAGGTACGCGCGCGATGTATCATGGGCAACGATTATTACATTACGAACGAACACCTCGTGCATCCTGACGGTCTTACAACACCCGCTGGAGAAATTTTCGGATATTATGTTATCACGCACCAATATTATCAGCGATACCGCCTTCCTGTCATGCACACTGAGACAAATATACGCGAGCCGAATGCAGTCGATTGGTTATGGAAGGAGTGGGCGAATGTCCATCGGTTGCGAGAGGATGGGGTGCCCATTGTCGGCTTTACATGGTACAGCCTCACCGATCAGGTCGATTGGGATTCCATGCTGACAAAGAACGATGGACACGTCGATGATCTGGGACTCTACGATCTCAATCGAAAAATTCGTCCGGTGGGGGAAGCTTATAAAAAACTTATCTCACAATGGCAGGACTTGTTGCCAATCGAGATGCTACATCCGAAGCATCTGTATTATTAAGGTTCTTTACGTCGCAGAAATATCTGCATATAATCGCTTTTGCAACTCGATCGCGACATAATGAAAGATCACCGAGTGGACACTCTCGGAGGTACACATATCATTCAGTGGCACATGGACAGTAGAGGTTGCGATCTGTTTTAGTTTGCCGCCCGCGAATCCCGTTACACCGACGGTATGCAGTCCGTTCGCATTGGCCCATTCGATTGCACCAATCACATTTGGGCTATTCCCCGAGCCGGAAATCGCGACCACAATATCGCCGGGACGCGCATAGGTCCGCAATTGCTGCTCGAAGATCGAAGCGTAGCCTTCGTCGTTACCATAAGCCGTCATGAGGGCAACGTTATCGGTGAGCGAGTGCGCGCGAAAGCGTTTAGTCTGGTCCATCGAGCGGAGCGTGCCTTTTGCGAGATCGTTTGCGAAATGCGAAGCATTGGCCGCGCTGCCGCCATTACCGATTACGAAAACAGTACGGTCGTTCTCGTATGCTTCCACGAGCAAATCAATAAACTGCGATACTTCGCTTGTACTAAGGGAATTCAGCGATTGATTGAAATATTGGAGGTATTCTTCGAACGTCATTTTTCTGGGAAGTAGTAGACAAGAACTGGCAGTTGTTCGCCTAACTCCGATTAGCTCTATTTAATTTCTTGGTAGATTGTGCTATGTACCCTCCAGATTCCTGAGGTGTTCATCGAGATGGGCACGGTCGCCGATGCGCTCGATGAGTGGGCCGTGCTCGCCAAACTCCACAATGCTCAGCGAACCGACGGGACAGGCAAGCCGATATCGATAGCGGCCAACGTCGATTCCAAGCAGTGCACAAAACGCAATGCGAATAGTTGCTTTGTGCGAAACAATGAGCACTTTGCCATCGGTATATTCCTTTCGGATTTCTTCAATTACTTGTAACGCGCGCGCGGCGACGGATGTCGCCGATTCCCCATCGGTTGGTGGATACCATGCAGGGTCGGCGGACCAGCTCAAGTGTTCGTCGTGATATAGTTTTTCGACTTCTTCGACAGTCTTGCTTTCCCACTTGCCATAACTGATTTCTATCAGTTCATCTCGAACGAGCGGCTTCATCTGTTTGGAAGTGGCGATCGTTTCGGCAGTGCTGCGTGTCCGCCCGAGCGGACTGCAAAAAATTGCCTTCCAGTTGTCCGTTTTGTAATAGTCCGCAAATTGCCGAGACATTTCTTCGCCGCCCGATGTGAGTGGCGCATCGGTGCCCGATCCGCAAAACATATTCTCGCGGCTGAGAGCCGTTTGTCCGTGACGTAAGAAATAGAGTTCGAGCATTGTTGGCAGAACAGTGATTTATGGGATTTAGAGATTTTTGAGATTTAGACTCAAATGCTTAAAAAATTTTAAGCCGGGTTAAAATCCCATAAATAGCGGTTCAGACTATTACCACCGATATCGGCGCTGATTGAAAATAATACTCGCGCCGAAGTTATCGAGCATGAACGGCATTTGGCGGTAATCGCGAAGTGCTTCACGGACTTTCGCCTGATTCTCGGGTTTGACGTAGAGCAAAAGAAATCCTCCGCCGCCGGCGCCCGCGACTTTTCCGCCGAGCGCTCCGGCGCCGAGCGCTCGTTCGTACATATCGTCGATTTGCGGGTTTGTAATACCGGATGCCAGTTTCTTCTTTAGCTTCCAGTTCTCATGCAGCACTTCTCCTATTTCATCGAAATGTTTGGATCGAACAGCCATCTCGATGTGCTTACCCAAAGCATGAATAGCTTCCAGACTCGCACGGTTGTCGCCCGTTTTTTCGCGCTGCTCGGTTAGAATACTGGAGGCCTGCCGGGTGATTTTAGTAAAAAAAAGCATGAAGTGGCCGCCAAGTTGGTAGCGTTCTTTCTCGGTGAGTTCGAGCCGTTCGGTTG
This sequence comes from Kapaibacterium sp. (SeqCode), assembly GCA_035552495.1. Classification (GTDB taxonomy): domain Bacteria; phylum Bacteroidota; class Ignavibacteria; order Palsa-1295; family Palsa-1295; genus PALSA-1295. Next base: position 4,245 of record DASZLH010000105.1, read on the forward strand.
TTACGCGTTCGGAGCCATGAAATGTGATTGCCGAAAGTCCGCCATGCGCAGCGATATATTGGTCCTGCTTGCCGATGGGTTTTTTCAAAACTTCAATTTCGATCTCGCAGGCTTCTTCGGCAAGCCGGTCATGCGTGACTTGCAGGCCGCGAAACGTGTACATCGCGTTCAGTAATCCTACGGTGAGGCTGCTCGATGATCCTAACCCCGAACCTTCCGATGGAATATCGGCGAAGGTCGCGAGTTCGAAACCATTGCGAAGGCCGGTCACAATGCCCGCTTCGCGAACGAGCTCGTGCTGGATTTCGCTGATGTCATCGACGATCTCTTTACGCGCGGCGTAATTCAAATATATTTTATCATCGAAGCGCTCTTTGATAAGCACATACATATATTTATCGATCGCACTCGAAACGACGAATCCATCCGAATCTTGATAATACGCGCGTAGATCCGTCCCGCCGCCGGCGAGACTGATGCGAAGGGGAGTTTGACTAATTAGCAAGTTATTTCGAAGAACGAAGAATGAGTTTAGAGACTGGCATTGCTACGAAGGTGTTCTCTCGATTTCCGTTCGGATTTTTCTTGCGAGCTCTTCCATTTCCGGTTCGGAAATTTCGCGCAGGATTTTGGGATCGGGCAGTTCGCCGTGGCCGTCATCTTCGAACCGGGGCACAAGATGTACGTGTGCATGCGGAACTCCGATGCCGCCGGTATCGGCAATCACCCACTCGGTATCCATCACTTTTTCGAGCGCCTGCACCACGCGGCGAATTTTCATAAACATAAAACCAATATCGGCCTTATCCATATCCCATACCCATCGGAAGTGCTGTTTCGGGATAAACTGTGTGTGTCCGGCATTGAGCGGATACTTATCGAGGAACGCCATGAACTGGGCGTCCTCATACACGATATGGTGCGGGTTCTGGCCCGCAACAATATCGCAAAATACACATGGCACGTTGGTCTCTGGCATGGGCGAAATTATCTTTAGTAAGAGAACAGACTGCCGTGACAATTCCTTCCGCAGTTTCTTACAGCGTTTGAACGAGGCCCTGCAGGTCTACACGGACAAGCTTGCTCTCGCCATACCGTTTGCCGGTCACAAACGACGCGGTGGAAAGCGCGTCAGCGTCGAGGCCAGTTTTTGCGATGACGGTAGAGGAGAGGAGGCGGTGTGCGGAGCGGCCTTCGTGAGGGTCCATGATATGACCGAATTTTTGCGCCTGATAAATCACGTAGGACATATAATTGCCGCTAGTCGCAAGGGCTTCGTCGGAGATAGTTGTTGTATAAATTAAGCGGCTGGTCTCGTGTGGATCGGGAATAGCAATGTCCCATCCTTTTTTACGAGGCGGTGTGCCGAGCGCAAACATATCTCCGGAAATATCGAGGAAGGCATTTTCGATTCCAGCATTTCGTAAAACACTCGTCATTTTATCGAGCGCGAAACCGACAGCAATGCCGCCAAGATCGAGTTTTGCTCCCGCAGATTTCAATCGCACCAAATTTTGCTCCGAGATTTCGACCTGATTATATCCAACTACATTAAGCGCGGAATTTACTTCTCCTTGTAAAGGAAGCCGTGAGAGAACGTTTGACACATTGCGAAATCCCCAAAGCCGCATGAGCGGTTCAATAGTAATATCGAAGGCGCCTTGCGTTAGTTGCGAATAATGAGCGGACGTGCGTAAAATTGCAAGCGTATCGGATGAGACGGCTATTGCATTACTTCCTGTGTGTTCATTCAATTGGGAAATCTCACTCTTTGTATCGAAGATCGTGAGCAGCGATTCGATCCGTTTTAACTCGCTGAATGCCGCGGTGATGACCTCGTTTGCTTGCGCTTCATTTTTTGCATAGACGCCGAGCCGCGCAGTCGTTCCCATCGCGAGAATGGTGTGCTCGTAGTAGCCTTCCTTATTTGCAAGGCCGATTTTGCCGATGCTTTTCGCGGCCGGAAGAAACACGAGCACACCACATGCCTGCGATGCGCGCTTAAGAAATAGCCGGCGAGTCCACTCTTCCATACTTTACAACTTCATTCGTAATTTTTAGATGACATCCGCAATTCCTTAATGAGAGCTACACATTGTCCCGCAAAGGCCAGCGCCATGACCGTCCCCGATAAACTCACGAGCCAACTGAATGCCGGATGCACGTAGCGCATGAGCCAGAGTCCGGCGAATGTTATGAGAATTCCAATGAAGGGTTCGGTCACGATAAACATTTTGATGCGTGCCGAGACAGAATTCGTCATGAGTGTGATGAAGCCCGAGAGCGCAAAGATAAAGGTCATCGTCAGAATATGCGTATGAATGATGTTCAGCATTTCCGCAAATGATTTTTGATATTCGATCTCTCCGGTCACTGTTTTTGCTGAAGCCGAAACGACCGACTTTGCTACAGTATCTTCCGCCTCTTCGCTCGAAGGCAATGCCGCCGAAGACGAGAATGTCGTATCGGTCGTCGCTTCGGTGCCGCGATACCGCTGTTCGATTCCCGCCGGGACCATGCGCGTAGTCTGAAATACATACGCGAGTGCATGCGCATATCCTACACCCAAAACCAGCATAATCAGTGCGGCGAAAAGTCGTGCTTCGTGCGGAAGATTGCGCAAGAGAGGCAGTGTGCGAGCTTCCCTCAAAACTTTTTCTCCTTTCGTAATTCATCGAAAAGCACGGCGATTTTTTTTGCGCCGTTTGTGATTGCTTTGCTCGAGATCGTCGCGCCCGCAATATTTTGAATATCGTCACCGACACGAAGCGGCGAGGAGGCTTTCTTTCCGCGAAATTGTTTGCGGAATGTCTCGTACTGAATTTCGCCGCCATACGGCTCCCGATAGACGAGCACTTCGATCTCGGCAATCGTGCCGTCCGGCTTGAAGAGCGTCATGTATGTAATGGGCTGCGCTTTGCCGCGTACATCATCGACGATACCGTAACCCACCGGCTTGTCACCTATTGCTGCTTCATGGACAATAACTTTATCGAGAACAGGCTGCCCGCTTCGCTTCTCGACGCGCTCGGCCATATCTTTGTCAATTGGGATCGTTTGCTTGCTGAGCGTAACGCTCTCGCCGAAGACACGATGCATGGCCGCGTCGGCTTTTTGTGCAATGGACTGAGCCTGCGCGCTGGATGCAATCCATACGATAGATGTAGTGATTGCAATTTGTATGTGATGGCTAAAACGCAAATCCACCTCCGACGCTAAATTGCCGATAGATTGGCGAGCCTTCCACTTTTGTAATGCGATAATCGGATTTCAGGATAACTCCATCGAGCGGTTTAAACGCAAGTCCGGCGGTAATGGTCATGTGATTTACAGTAGGCCTGATGCTGAAAAGTCCTGTTGCAGTATCACCTGCAATGACCGAAGGTCCGGTAAAAGAAAACGACTCATAACGCGCAAAAGGTAGCAGCTCGCTTGGAGCACTTGTGAAAAACGGCATGACATTATAAGCTGCTTCGATATAGCCGCCAGCGATTTTATATGGAACATCGATATAATTCGATGCATCGCCAGAATTAACGATACCTGCTTCTCCGCGAATGTGCAACGGGCCGTGTTCGTAACGAGCATCGATAGCTCCGACTAACAGCGATCCTGGTACATCGGTGGGAGTATTTGGTGTTTTAAAAGCATTCGGCTGCATATAGGCTGATGCGCCAAGGCGAAGTCCTGCGAAAGGAAGGTACTCGATCTTTCCCGAAATAGCAGGATGCGACGCATCGCTGCCGGCAATTGCGTCGCTCGCTGCTTCGCCGGCAGAGCCTTCTTGCTTTGCGCCATCGGTGCCGTCCATCGTGATGTCGCTTGCTTTCAGGCCTTCGGTTATGTAGAGTTGATATTCGATACTTTCGCTGAGATTGCCATAAATCCCGGTGCCGATCTCGCGCCAGGTTGTCGGAATAACTTGCTGATCGAAGAGCGGACGTTCGACGCTATAGAACGTCGTTGGTTCGTGCGTTTGATTGATGATGCCCATAGGTATGAGAATGAGCCCGGCCCGCCAGCCGATAGTATTATTCGCATGATAATCGAGGAATGCTTGCTCGAATCCGATTTCCCCGCCAACACCACGCTCGATCTTTACATCTTCGACTTCGAACTCGGATTTAAAAACCCATTTACTACTGAAATCATGGTCAATGTAGAGCACAATGCGCGGAAGATTGAGCCGAGGCACATCGCCATTATTTGGATCTTTGTAGGTCATCTCGCCATAGCCGCAG
>DASZLH010000106.1:0-9776 GCA_035552495.1 Kapaibacterium sp. (SeqCode)
GGGTGAGCCTTATGGGCCTTTTTTGAAATTTCTACTAATTCGGAGTGAATTACATTATTAGGGCTATACGTAGGGATGTGAATAGCGTGCTTAATCTTGAACGAGCGATTATCGCTCGAACTCTCTACCATGAGTTTGCAGATCGGTGCATTCAGAATGGCGCAGATAAAATGCGCTTCGTTTTCCGTAATGAACTTGCCGCTTTTGTCCTGCGAAATATAAGCCGCGTGGCTTAAGAATCTCGGGGCTTTTCTCCCTCCCCACGGTGTCTTTACCGAAGTGACGACGGCGGCGCACCATTCAGTGTCTTTTCTAAATACAACAAAATTTTTACCGTAAGTATAGTTACCTACTCGCGCAAGAGCATAAAACTCTGTGTTGTTTTTTTTACCGATGATCTTTTTTGTATAATCGGTTTTAACGCTAAACCATTTCTTAAAGTGTTGCAAGAATTTCGCCATTTCTGGCGATTCCTCAGATAATGTCTTTATTGGAATAGGGCTTCGCGAGAAATTTTTGTATGGGAATGGCACTATTAAATCCGATGGGGTTATATGAAATCGCTTCACATCTTTGCCCTGTATTAAAGGGTAAAGATGTCGCGTTTCCATTGGCCTTACAAACTCATCTATCTTGTGATCCGTTGAATTGTTTTTTTTGTTGCGAACTATTACGGAGCCTTTCGTGCGAGATTTTCCAGTGATCTCTTTGTCCACTTGCAGCATGAATAATTCTTTTGGGTAGAAGTCAATTCCGTCCCTGGCGATATATTGACAATCACCCGTTACTCGCATGAATCTTCCCGCATCTCTTTTATCTTTGACATAAGAGAATGCCGTACTTCTTTTATCCGTCTGGACAATCGCCTCTATTAGCACGTCAAATAACGAAGCGATCGTAGAGAATGAGGATGCGTTTTTGTATGTAGTTAGATCGACGCGATTATTTTTTTTGTATCGTATTAGGGGGATGCCTAGTGAATAATCTTGTTTTTTCTCACTAAAAAGATAGGTCAAAAAAGGATGGACAACCGGCTTAAACGGTCCACCGGCATTTTTCCAGTCAAATACCTTCTGAAAATAAAGCCGCTCGCCGTTATCCAACTGGAAATTTCGGAAGCCTTCGTAAGATTTTTGGAACAGGATATTCTGAGGCATAAGAAATCCCAATACTCCGTCCTTCGCAAGCCAGTTCTGAGCGGCTATATTAGAAATAAGGGCGCAGATGTTAAGATTAATGCCGCCCGTCATAGCGTCCCCGGAAAACAAGGCTCTATCCCTACAAATCGTTTTTACGCGCTCCCTGTATCCCTCTGGGAGGTTTTTCCAGTCGATCCACGGCGGGTTTCCTACGATGTAGTCAAACTTGCCGAGATTTGCGGTGGTCAAGAAATTTGCTGTGATCCGTGCCCATATTCCATCCCATTCATTTAGTTGAAGTTCAACAAATTGTTCTGCCAACCCTCTTATCTGTGATTCGATGATGAATGTCCTATCGCTTTTACTCAAAAGAGATAGGAGTTTTTTACAAATCGCATCTACGTCCTCGCGAGCAATATCATCCTCAATTTTCATCATCGTCTGTGAAAAGCGCGGATTGGAGACCGCGCTTTTAGGAAGGTTGATTTCAATGGTTGCTTTTAAGGTTTTAATGCTATAATTTAAGCACGCCACTCCATCGGTTTTGACTTCCTTCGGAACGTAGGACGAATCACCAAGATACACTGGAATTTCAATCTGCTCACCATCGAGGAGAGGTGAAACATTGATGAAATAGTTTATTCGGGCCGTAAGGACGGCTAATGGGTTTAGATCAATACCCTTTACTCTTATCAATATCTCATGCAATCGAGACCGCTTCGTCATGCCTTGGGTTTCGTCAAGCACTTTCTTAATGAGTATGGTCAGGAATGTGCCCGACCCAGCACAAGGATCAAGTGCCTTCCATCGCTCCGGTTTGGGGCGAAGAGTAATCGCCTCTGAAATTAAATGCTCCGCAAGCCAAGGTGGAGTATAATATTCACCGAGGCTATGCCTCACTTTGGAGGGAATAATGTGCATGAATAGGTCCTTGAATAAATCCTGCACATTATGGTCAGTGTCGAATATGGGTCTGTCTTCGTAGTTGGCGAGAATACAAAAAATATGTTGAACAGGGGCCGCTATTTCGTCGCTCCATTGTGAGGTGGAGCAATACCATGAAAAGAAATCCCCTTCGAGCAGATTAGCGACACCAAGATTTCTAAAAATCGCGCCTTCTTCAAGCGTGGTTAATCGTTCGCGCAGCGACTCCGATGTAGCCGTGCTAAGAGAATTATAATCTATCAGACTCTTTCCAAGCCTTATTTTACTAATGACCCTGTAAGCAATAACTTTTATGATGATAGCATAAGTAGTTTGCAGAGCAAATAAAACTCGATATTCTTCATCCGCATTAGCCAATTGCCTTCCAATAACCTGCGATAACGCCGCCTTCCTTTCCTTGATTGGCTTCTGTTTGCTTTTATCATTGTGCGCCAATCTAAATAGCTGCTGCCATTCTTGAAACAACATTTTCGTCTTGTCCGTCGGGCGCTTTGCCAGCGCAACGTAAAGCGTTTTCGTCAATTCTTTCGCTACGTTATTGCCTTCGCAAAAATCCTTAACGAGATTTTCGGGGGTCAGAGCGGTTTTGTCAAGATTCGCAACCGCACGAACTAAAATATCTAAGTGAACTCCTGAAATAACAGCGTATTGCGTATGTTCAATCAGCACCCCTTTTTCATATTGGAGTATCGTGCAAAACACGCCATCGGTAACGAGACCAACGTAGCTCGCATTCTTATTTTTGACATAAAGCCCATCCAGATATTCGCTCAATTGGTTTCGAGCTTGAATCTTACTCGCGTCTGATCGAAGGCGTGATTTGAATTCTATTACGAGTGCTCCAATTTTACTATCGACTCTCCCTTTCGAAGTATGGCGTATGGTGCCGACGCTCAATTCCTTTTCTGGGTAGTATGGCTTTCCTGTAAGGTCTTTTAGCGCAGAGAACAGATTGATTTCAAATACACTCGCTACGGTTGCTTCGTTAGGCGCATTAATGCAATTACCCCGAATCTCATCGGCGATATTTTGCAACGCCAGCTTACCCTCGGGTGAGGTAAGAGCGATTTCGACTGCTTTTTGCTTGATTAGCGCGAGTCCTTGCATCTTCGGTTTGAATACTATCGAAAATTAAACAAGACCAAAATTAAAATGGTTTGCGCATAAAAAAATAAGGGCCGCGGCGCAAGCAGTTTAAGCCGCCTTTTTTGTTACATGGGGGATGAATTCTTCCCCTTTTTAAATCATTCTCATCGTAGTAATTGCAACGTAAAGCGTGGATTTCTACTCCAATTTTCCCCATTGGCTTCGCGCGTTTCTCGAATATCTCGAGCATGAGCGTGAGGCGAGCCCGAAAACGATCGAAGCCTACGAGGGCGATCTCGTCGATTTTTATCGCATCCTGAAATCGGAGCGAATGATGCTCTCCGGCACGCACGACGATCTTAAAGTATTCCGGCATTATTTGCAAGTCCTCGCGAGTCAGATGACCGCGGAAAATGAGCACATGAAGGCGAGTTCGATCGGCAGGAAACTCGCGGCTGTCCGGTCGTTCGTGAAGTTTTTGGTGAAGCGAGAAATTTTCGCCACGAATGTTGCGCGTCTTATCAAAACGCCAAAAGCGGAGAAGCGCCTGCCGAATGTCGTTTCGGAGCGTACGATGGCGACTGTGCTCGAACGAAAATCCGAGGATCAGGTACCATCGTTCGAGTATATCCGGGACAGTGCTATTGTCGAGTTGCTTTATTCGTGTGGACTCAGACGTTCCGAGTTATGCGGAATAGATTTACGCGATCTCGATCTCGATGCGCGGACCGTTCGCGTTCTCGGAAAGGGAATGAAGCAGCGTGTTGTGCCGATCGGATCGAAAGCAATAGATGCATTGAACGCGTATCTTCCTATACGGCTGAGTAAGCTCGCAGGGTCAGGTTTCTCCGATACAAAAGCATTGTTTTTGCTGAAGAACGGTAAACGAATAACGCCGCGGATGGTGTATTACATTGTGTCGAAGGCGTTTGCGGGCGTGCCGGACGTCGAGCGCGCGCATCCACACATGCTCCGGCATACGGCTGCGACGCATTTACTCGATCGCGGCGCGGACCTTCGCGCGGTAAAGGAAGTGCTGGGCCACGAAACACTACGCACAACGCAGCGCTATACTCACCTGACAGTCGATCGTTTGAAATCGGCTTACGACAAAGCCCATCCGCGCAGCGGGGGAGAATGATTGCAAGATATTTTTTTTTCTGGTATAAATTTCCAGATTTTGGCAGTATATTAGGTAATACATATTAGGCTGCTTTGGCCAAAAAATACATACTGTTATGAACATACGAATACAAGTCCGCCACGATGCGGCCAAGGAGAGCATCCAGCGCTATATTACGGCAGAATTCGAACGCATTGCAAGCAAATTCACCGATGGCGAAGCTTCGCCGATCATTAGCGCCGAGTTTATCGTAGATCATGAAGGCCCCAACGGACATAAGAAGACGTTCGAGGCTATCATACACGTCCCCAACGAAACGCTGACCGTCAAGGAATCCGATACGGAAACCCACAAAGCGATCGACACTTCGATGAAGGTCCTCGAAAAACTTCTGAAACGCCATAAGGAGACGTATCTTAAACCGGGCAGCTTGATCCGGCACAATACCGAGCGCCGGCAACCGAGTCAGTAATGGGACTATGAAATTGAGAATGAGAATGAGAATGAGAAAGGCGGCTTTGAAAGCCGCTTTTATTATTATCCCACCGATAGTACCTTTCCAAATTCCATCTTTCTAATTTATTATTATAGTATATTGCTGAGAAATAATCCTGGCATACTATGGCGAATGAGGTAAAACCGGGCTGGAGAAACACGCAGCCCATTCGGAAGGAGTCGATCACCGTCCAGCATTTTTATGACGTGACGCGGGAGCGCTTCAAGCTGACCCAGCTCGCGGGCGCGGCCGGACTCACGAATCTCATTACCGATAAAAGCCTGCACCGGCCTGGCCTCGCGCTGGCGGGATATGTCGGGCTGTTTACCTATCATCGCATTCAGATTTTCGGGAACACCGAAATTTTCTATCTCAAATCGCTTCCGCTCGAAGAGCGCATCAAAGTGTTCTCGACCCTGGCGTCCTTTGCCATTCCGTGCATCGTGGTCACGAGTGGCAACATGCTTGATCCCGAACTCTATGCCATTTGCGACGAACGCAATATTCCGATCTTCGAAACAACATTCGAGACGACGAAGGCCGTCTATTTTCTCAGCGATTTCCTGGAAGACCAGTTCAATCCGCAGACGGTCATTCACGGCGCGTTCGTCGATGTGTACGGCGTAGGCGTGCTGTTCGTCGGGCGCAGCGGCATTGGTAAGAGTGAAGTCGCACTCGATCTGATCGAGCGCGGCCACCGGCTCGTAGCCGATGACGTGGTGATGGTCACGCAAAAAGGCGAAAATATTTTAATGGGCGCGGGTACCGATCTGGTCCGTCACTTTATGGAAATTCGCGGACTGGGGCTTATCAACGTTCGGGAAATGTTCGGCATTCGAGCGATTCGATTTCAAAAGCGTGTAGAAGTAATCGTCGAACTCGAAGAGTGGCAACCCGATGGAGAGTACACTCGCACGGGCCTCGATGAATCGACGGCTGAGATTCTCGGCATCGACTTACCACATGTAAAGCTCCCTATCATCACCGGTAAAAATATCACGGTCATTGCCGAAGTCATCGCGCTCAATTATTTATTAAAACACTATGGCTATGATGCCAGCCGGGAATTTGCGAATAAACTCGATCAGATATTAATGAAAAAAGGCAATACCATCTCCGGCGGCGATCGGGTCATCCCTTATTTCGAGCATGATTTCGAGTAAGTGAAACGTCGGATTTTAATCCGGCAAAAAAGGATAGCTTCCATCCGCTTTTGTCGCTCAGTAAAAACGTGTGGAAGCGGAAAAATTAATATTCAAATAGAAACTTGCTGATAAGAATACTGTTTGGTCTATGGTTTGAAGGGCATAGGTATTATAGAAAATGGTAGAAATGGACAAATATCCTTCTATCAAAAGGAGAAAAATGCTTATGACCGCAAATTATATTGAACGCAATGAAACGGGTGGAGCTCCGGGATTCGGCCAAAATCCGGGAATGCCCGCTCAGAGAGGCCCACGACAAGGCGATCAGCCGATTGCACCGGGCGCTCCTGGGATGAGTGAATCGTCGATGCACCATCCCCAAAGCTTAAACTCTGGAGGAACCACGACCATGAAAAATGGACAGGACTCGATGTCAAACGGAGCCGAAGAATTTGCCACCGCTCCGAAAGAGGCAGGCGGAAGGGATTATCGCGATGATTTACGCGATCTGCTCGACCGCGCGCATTCCGAGCGCGGTTTAACACGCTACCGGCTATGCAAGCAGATGGGAATCGATAGCGGCACGCTATCCAACGTCCTTGCTAAACGGCGGCATTTTTCGTTGGAGAAACTCGAGCAGATCCTTGATTTGCTTGGATACCGGCTATCGTTTACCCAGGCAGAAGGCGGACCCCGGACAGCTTGAAAGAAGTTTTCTAACGTTCGAACTGGACCTGAATAAACGGGTCCGGGAAAACGTTGCGTTTTGCCGAGATATTTTCTCTTTTTGTATTTAGCTTCTTTTCAGAAGAATGACTTGCAGAGGAATGATCTGAAAATGCCGCTTGCATGCTACCATGTCAAAAGCAGTTTTATATAATTTCTTTAAAATAAAGAGACCCCGACTCTCATTTGGGGAGCGAGCCGGGGCCTGGTCCGTCAATATGTGGGAGAGAAAAGTTAACTGCTCTCTTAGTTAGAAAGAGCAGCTAAGTTGATAACACAAAAATAACGAATGAGTCCCGTAAATACTATCGGTTTAAGGACGTTTTTCGTGTAGGATACTATGGCTTCTTTTGTAGGACATTGTCCTACAAACTACACCGGAATGCCATCGAGCAGTTTGTGAAGTATCGCGTATTGCGTAAACTCCGAATTATTCCGAAGTCCCATTTTCTCCATAATGCGCGTACGGTTCGTGCTGATCGTCTTGACTGAGAGTGAGAGCTCATCGCCGATTTCTTTTACCGTTTTACCGGCAGCGATCATTCGAAATACTTGGAATTCTCGGTTCGAGAGCAGTTCGTGGGGCGAGAGCCCGCGTTCTTCGACCATGCCGAAGACGAGCCGTTCGGCAAGTGGCATACTCATGTAACGGCCACCGTTCGCAACTTTCCGGATCGCAAGAATGAGTTGTTCCGGCGCGCTTTCCTTCGTGAGATAACCCGATGCACCTGCCTTAAGCATTCGAAGCGCATACTGATCTTCCGGATGCAAGCTGAGAATTAGAACCGGCAAATCGGGAAGGTCGCGCTTGACTTCGACGAGCACATCGAGTCCGGAACGGCCCGGCATCGAAATATCCAGTAGCAGCAGATCGAGTGGGAGCTTCCGCACTTTTTCCAAGGTCTCCGCAGCATTGCTGGCCTCATCGACGACGATAATGTCGGAAGTCTGCTGGACGATTTGCTTCAGGCCTTCCCGGACGATCGTATGGTCGTCCGCTATTAAAATACGTATCAAGGTCGTACCAATGTATTGACGTACCTCCAGTGATGCAATAGCCCACTTTAGGAGATCACTACTATCAAAATATACGGGAATTCGTTCCAACATTGAACCGATTTATGAAACTTCATTCACCAAAGCATCGTAACGAGCGAGTTAATACCAACCGATCATGCAACACCGAGCTATTATATTTTTTCCAATCGTTCTCATTGCCTTATGCTCGTGCCACAGAATGTGGCCGATCGAGAAGTCTATTGCCGGCAATGGCAATACCATTACCGAAGACCGCCAGATCGGTACATTCACTGGCATCGACCTTGAGGGAAATTATGAGGTCACGCTTACGCAAGGGCCGGTCTCTTCGCTTCGCATCGTCACCGATTCCAATTTACTGGCATACATTAAGTCCTCGATCGAGGGAGGAAAACTTGTGCTGACTTCGGAGGCCAATCTGCAACCGACTAAGAGCACTCAAGTCTATATTTCTTCGCCAAATTATACATCGATCGAGATACAAGGTTCGGCGGAAGTCCACGGCGCGACTCCGATCAAATCGGATGATCTAACATTCAACATCGCTGGCTCTGGCAGTGCCGATCTCGAAATCCACGCACAGAAGCTCAAAACAGATGTGGAAGGCTCCGGAAAACTTACGCTCAAAGGCGACGCGCTAACGTATACCGCCGATTTAGCCGGCTCGGGCAGCGTGGATGCTGTTGCGATGCCCGTCGAAACCGCGAAGATCGATATTGCCGGGAGCGGCGATGCCGATGTCTTCGTCGCAAAACGCTTGGATGCTGATATTGCCGGCTCCGGCAATATTCGCTACAAGGGCAGCGTGAACGACGTGCATACCTCGATTGCCGGCAGCGGGAAAGTCGAGAAGCTCGAAGGGGATTCGAAGTAGTTTGCCATTCTCCTTCTTCCGCAACATTTTACGATTGTTTTGTGGTTAAAGAATGGCTTCGCATTGAACATTAGCCATTACTACTTTGAGAATTTCCCATCCGCGTATCCTGATCTGCTTGTTGTTTGCAGCGAGTTTTATTCCATCGGTCTCTCACGCACAATTTTGGCAAGTGATGCAGCCAGTCGGCGAGGATAAATCCGTTCATGCCGGATTTTCGAATGATGAGAAACAAATCTTTTACATCTCGGATGTGAATGGCGTCCCCAATATTTTTCGCATGACGATTTCGGATAAATATGGCCGGATTATTGCCGGTACTAATAATCCTCCGGTGCAAGTCACGAAATTTACGGACCGCGGCGTCGTCCGGATGATTCATCTGCTGAACCTTCCAGAAATTATTTACATGCGCGCGACCGAAAATGGGAAGGACTACCATATCTATCGTATGAAAGACGATGGCTCGAACGAACCGCAAGACCTTACACCTGCCGCTGCCGGAGTGACGACCGAAATTATTGGCGCTTCGTATAACGGACGCTTCGTCTATTACACCGAGAATAAAGTCAACCATGACAAAGTCGATACGTATCGCTACGATACGCAGCAATACACGACCGACATGGTTTTCCCGAACGATAAGGACTACCGCGTGCTGGCGTGGTCGCGCGATCACGGAAAGCTGCTCGTCGAGGATCCTCATGCTGGCGATCTCATGATGTTCGATATTGTTTCGACGGAGCGGACGACACTCGCGAAGCCAACCAATGGAAGATATATTCACGCGTTGCTGGACCCATCGAACCACGACCTGATCGTCATCGAAAAAGTGAATGGCCAGAATGTCGAACGGGAGACCGAAATCGGTTCGAACGTTTGGAAGGACGTTGCAAAAGGCGGCATCACGTTGGTCGATTTTTCACCGAATGGAAAATATACTATCACCGAGGATGGTAATGGATGGTCGATGCGGGAAGCTGCGACGGGCGCCGATGTTCCGCTGCCCGTAGGCGCGCAGCCCGTTGCTATCGCGCCGAAAGAAACACTCTTACTATATACAATGCCAGCCGGCACGAATACTTCGAAGCTCTTTTTATATGATATTGGAAAAAAAGCGAGCTTCGAATTAACGAGTGTCACTACTCGTTAGCAATAGAGACTAATCAATCTAACTTGATGGATGCATTTCGTGTAAAAGGCG
>DASZLH010000107.1:0-5042 GCA_035552495.1 Kapaibacterium sp. (SeqCode)
CCCGCTTCGATGTTGATGCTCTTTATGGAAAAGGGCTCTCTATTTTCGAAGCCTACCGCGCGGAATTAGAAAAAAATCATTGGGGAGAATACTGTGTGATCGATCTCAATTCTGAGAAGGTATTCACAGCACGCACGGAAGAGAGTGCGCGAAAGAAGGCGCGCGAAGGAGCACCGAACGGTTTTTATACGACATTCGGCATTGGCTTCGATGCGTCGATTAGAATGAGAACCCGGCGGCATGGCTGATTGGATCGGTTCATTCGATGTGCAGGGAACGCCAGTTATCAATATTAGTGTCTCAATTTTCCCTTCCGAGCCTGTCGAATTGACCGCAATTATCGATACCGGTTTTACCGGATTTCTTTGCATACCTTCCGATCCGTTAAACTCTTTCAAAATCAAATTCTAGGATACCAGCCAGTACGATTTGCAGACGGTTCGAGTTCTACCTTGTTAGAAATCGAAGTGGCTGTTTCTGTTAATTTGGAAACTGTTGTTGGAATCGCCGTAATCGAGCCAAATGGGAATGAGGTATTGATTGGCATGGAATTTTTGCGATCGGCGCGAAAGGATTTATTAATTCAGCCATTTACCAATGTTGTGTGCCTAAAAGGGAATTGATGCAATTTCGATATTACCTAATCACTGCAATCACCGCGTGCTCTCTGACTGCCTGCAATCGCGGCATTACCCCCGGTGTGCTTCGGTTTTCGCATTTTTGGTCGGAGCCGGCGCAGCGGACATTTATGGATACGCTGCTCGCGGGATTTCATCGTGAGCATCCGGAGATTCCGGTTGAAGTGAGCGAACTCAGTTGGTCCGATGGCAAGACGAAGCTGATGGTCGGGTTCAACTCTGAAACGGCGCCGGATGTGCTCGAACTCGGCAGCGATTGGGTCGCGCAATTCTCATCGAGCGGCGTGCTGCTCGAGCTCGATTCGAACGCCTCGCTCATGTCCCGCTTTACGAATGCGCCGCAGTATTCCTGGTCTCCCGGAATGTGGGACGGGCATTATTTTGCTGTGCCCTGGCTGCTGGATACACGGGTTATGTTTGTTAATGACGACTTGTTACAATCTGGTCGCGGGACTGATGGAGCGAATAGGATCGATATATCTCATCAGTGGGATTGGACTACAATGCAATCCTGGGGAAGTGAGATTAGCCGAGTGCATCACGGTGAGGGCATTGGTGTTAATGGTCCCGATCAGCACCGCCTCTACAAGAAATTTCTCCCATATATCTGGTCGAATGGCGGCGATCTGTTCGATTCCGTCGGGCATCCGACGATGAACACGCCGCAAAATATTGCGGCACTGCGCTTCTATGTCGATCAGCTAAACGCCGGAGTCATGGAGACGCAAAAAAATCTCGACGACGCATTCGTGCGTGGTTCACTCGGCATTTGGTTTAGTGGATCGTGGCTATTGCCGCAACTTGCGAAGGCATCATTTAAATGGCACACCGTTCCTTTTCCTGGAAACCATGGACATGCTGGCGAATCGTTTGCAGGCGGTGAATATCTTGCGATCAACGCTCACAGCGCGATGAAAAATGAGGCGCAGATTTTTCTCGACTATATCACTCGTCGAGAGAACGAGCTGGCTTTTGCACGAAAGGTAAATGAATATCCTGCCGATATTGCGTCGCAATCCGACACGTTTTATATCCATCGGCGCGAAGGATCGGTCTTTACCGCGCAGCTTAAAGATGCGAAGATGACTCCGGTGATTCCGCAATGGCTCGATGTCGAGGCGATCATCGAAGACGAAGTTTCGAAGGCACTCTATAAACGTGAGACGCCGGAACAAGCCATGGCAAGCATGCAACAGCGAACGGCAGAACGGATGAAACAACCGTAATTAATTACGAATTACGAATTACGAATTACGAATTAGGAATTAGGAATCAGGAATTGAATACTAATAGCAAAGTGGAGACGAAAGAATTTCGTGCGGGGTATTGCGCAATCGTGGGCGTTCCAAATGCGGGTAAGTCCACGCTGTTGAATGCCCTGCTCGGAACAAAGCTCTCGATCATGTCGCACAAGCCGCAGACCACACGTAAGCGCGTGCTTGGAATTTATTCTACACCACGCGAGCAGATTATCTTCCTCGATACCCCCGGCATTATGGGCCGCCCAACGACACTGCTCCACCGCGCGATGCTCGATGAAGTTCGCCGCTCGTTTGCAGATGCGGATGTTGTCCTCGTACTTGCGGAAGCACACCAGCCGTTCAACCGTACGCTGCCCGAGGCATGGCAGGCATATAAAAAAATAGCCGGAGATAAGCCCATCGTCCTTGCCGTTTCCAAGACCGATCTTGTAAAAAAGAAGACCGATCTACTGCCAGTTTTGCAGTATTATGGCGAGATGAAGGACTTCACGGAAATTATTCCAATCTCCGCTACGAAAAAATATAATTTGAACGAGCTGGTATCCATTCTCCACAAATATCTTCCTTCGACATCGCGATTTTACGATGAAGACCAGCTCAGCGACCAGAACGAACGCTTCTTCGTTGGCGAGTTGATTCGTGAAGTGATCTTCCAAAAATATAAAGAGGAAATTCCATATTCGACGGACGTGGAAATTCAGGAATTCAAAGAACGGGAGAACGGTAAATGGTACATCAACGCCGAAATCGTCGTGGAGCGGGATACGCAAAAAGCGATTTTGATTGGCAGGGAAGGTTCGGCACTCAAGGCGGTCGGAGAGCGGGCACGAACGGAGATCGAACGGTTTTTGGAACATCCTGTTTACCTCGAACTTCATGTAAGGACACGGAGCGATTGGCGCGATAACAAGCGGACGCTCTCCGAATTAGGCTATACGATTTAGACTCCGATTTACTCACCCTCTTTTCTCATGCCGGAATTTTTGCCATTTATTGGCACTCGCTACAATCAGGCTGCACTCAATCTTTCGAATGTTATTGCGCCGCCATACGACGTAATCGGTCCCGAATATCGCGACATTCTCTACGAGCGCGATCCGTATAATGTGGTTCGATTAGAACTGAACCGCGATCCCGATCCCTACACGAGCGCCGCAAACTATTTTGAGGAATGGAAGCGCGATGGAATTCTTCGCCGTGAGGAGCGACCGGCGTTTTATGTTTATCACCAGATTTTTAATGTGCCCGATGGTGGGCAAGTTACACGCACGGGCGTCATAGGAAGGCTGAAGCTCGCCCAGTATGCTGAGAAGCAGGTAATCCCGCACGAGCGTACAATGCCTGCACCGAAGCGTGACCGCCTCCAACTGATGGAGCATACCCAGGCAAATTTTTCGCCGATCTTCGGGTTGGTTTCAGACCCCAGTTTTATTTTCGATCAAACGCTCGAAATTGCGACGGTGAACGCTCCGGTTGCGGACGTCGATGAGTATTTACAAAATGGCGA
This sequence comes from Kapaibacterium sp. (SeqCode), assembly GCA_035552495.1. GTDB lineage: Bacteria > Bacteroidota > Ignavibacteria > Palsa-1295 > Palsa-1295 > PALSA-1295. The sequence continues at coordinate 3,408 of DASZLH010000107.1, forward strand.
AGTGGTTCGGCACGTGCTTTGGCGATTGGACGATGCTGCTGCAGAGCAGCGAATCGAACGTATTGTTCATCATGGCCCAGTCATAATCGCGGACGGTCACCACCGCTACGAAACGGCGCTGCAATATCACGAGCAGCATCCGGAAATTCCCGGCGCGGCATACATCATGATGTTCATCTCGAATCTGGAGTCCGATGGAACGGTGATACTACCGACGCACCGCGTGTTGCATGACGTGCCGAATTTCAATCAATATAGACTGATCGAAAAACTCCGCGAGCGTTACGAAATCGTGACATTTACGACGCGCGAAGAGGGCATAGCGGCGCTCGAACGCGACGATAATGCCATTACGCTCGCCCAGTTTAACGAGGAACCTCGATGGGTATTGGTGCGAGACAATAGCGCAGAGAATCGTCCCGTGATCGATACGCTTCCAGTAAGCAGACTGGAAGATGAGATTCTAAAGGCGATGATCGGCCTGACGCAGAAGGACATCGACAACCGAACATATTTATTGTATCCACACTCGCTCAAAGAACTCGACGAAATCACAGAATCGCAGGAAACCGATGCGGCTTTTCTATTGAGAGCAGTGAAACCACATGAAGTTAGCCAGGTGGTAAAGGCGGGCGGTTTTATGCCACAAAAATCGACGTTTTTTTATCCCAAGTTGTTAACGGGACTGGTGTTTCACGAACTCAACCTGGACTACGCTGATCAAGCTGATTTCCAGGATTGATTCTCAGGATAAAATCAAAGAATTAGAAAGAACGAAAAAGGTTAAGGAAGCTCTAATTAAGTCAAGGATTTTGACGTACGCGAGAATCCATGCTCTACATTAAATTAAGATTCTTAAAAAAATAATCAATCAGCGGAATCCATAAAATCCACGTAATTCAGGTTCTGATTATGTCGCACAAGTCATACGGACTCTTAGAAGGAAAAAACGGAATTGTATTTGGGCCGATGGACGAGACAAGTCTCGGTTGGCAGATCGCGCTTTCGGCGCACCGGGAGGGCGCGAAGCTCGCGATCAGCAATGTCGCGGTCGCGCTGCGAGTCGGCAAACCCGCGGAGCTTGCAAAGCTATTGGGCAATGCGCCGCTCATTCAGTGCGATGTTTCGAACAGTCAGGAAATAGACGCGTGCTTTAAAGAAGCAAAAGCGAAGCTCGGCAAACTCGATTTTATTATTCACTCGGTCGGAATGTCGCAGAACATTCGTAAAGGTCTGATCTATGAGAATTCGAATTACGATTGGTTCTTGAAGACGCTCGACGTTAGCGGGCTCTCGCTGCACCGGCTTATTCACGGCGCGCTCGAGTGCGACGCGTTGAACGATTACGCAAGCGTTGTCGCGCTTAGTTATGTTGCGGCGCAGCGATCGTTTACCACCTACGCCGATATGGCCGATGCAAAAGCGCTTCTGGAATCGGTCATGCGTAGTTTTGGCGCGAGATTGGGCCCAAAAAAAATTCGGGTGAATACGGTGAGCCAAAGCCCTACCTACACACGCGCCGGTTCGGGCATTGCCGATTTCGAGAAGATGTATGAAGTGTCCGATATGATGGCGCCGCTCGGGAATGCCACGGCGGAAGAGTGTGGCGATTATGTGGTCACGCTGTTGAGCGAT
>DASZLH010000108.1:0-4849 GCA_035552495.1 Kapaibacterium sp. (SeqCode)
GCTCATGGATACACCCGCGAGCGAAGCAGTACCCGTCATCGGCCACTGATATTTTTGATCGGCACCCGAACAATCGCGATAGACGAAGTCGATCATGTCCGTGTCCGAACCAGCCTCCGTTGGGGTATACTTAAATGTAAACCACACGCCACCGCCGGAAGGAATAGTAATCGGCGGCGCGGGACTAACCGAAAATGCCGAATCGTTAAGCTCGTGGCGCACGGCATAAATATTCGCATCGGACTCGCCATCGTTAAAAATTGCCCATCTGGTGCTATCCGTTTTCCCGATAGGGACCGAGCCAAATATCCAACCATCCACTAACGATCCAAGCAGTATCGAACCCGTGATGGTTGCTCTACATGGGATTTCGACACTACCGACCGGAGCGATCGATGTATCGCGAAGGGTGTAATACGGCATGCGAATCGTATCTGTATGCACGCCGAGCATTGTCGTCGTATCTGGAAGCCGGTTAAAATTCACCTGGATATTATAGGAGCTCCCTGTTGTCCCGTTCGGATTTATAGCTACCCACGCAGAATCCGGACTGAGCGAGAACGCACCGCCGTTAGCGGGCTTCCATGCTGCGAGGTGCAGCCAATACGTTTGAACCGAATCGCTATTATCGATCTCAATCACGGCCCCCTGCGGCAAGCTCGAATTGTCCTTGCAAATGCTTCCAAAATCGATCGTATCGGGCACCACCACGAGTGGCTCAAAATTCGTTATCTTTTCCAGATAGGCGAGTGAAGAACCAGTACTGACTAAAACCCCTGCAAGCACGCGTCCGACGCCTGTTACAGCAAGGGGACTGATGAAGGAGTAAGGAGTACCATTGCTAAGCGGTACGGTATCGCATTCCCACTGTGATCCTCCATCGAAACTCTGAAGAATCCGCCCCAGCGAATCTCTCCCAGTTATGACCATATGGCGCCAATCAAATAAGGATGGATTGAGAAGAATATTGTTATTTCGCGGCACTCCTAATTCTTTCCAATGCGCGCCCAAATCTGATGAGAACGCAATTGCTGAGGACATATGGTAGTCCATAATGCCGCCCCATCGCCAGCCTTCAATCACTATAGTATCACCACCACCGAAAGCGTAGTAAGTTGAATGAAAGCTCGTATCCGCAAGCGGGCCATTCTGAGCGATATAAGTCGTATCCGATGAATTCCAGTTGTTATGCGTGGTCAGAATGGTGTCGGGATTCATCAAAACCCGAAACATGCTGGCACCATACGACCAACAAGCAATAGCAATTGCGTATGGTGCATCGAAATCTTCACGTTTCCAGTGATTGCCCGAATCGAGGGTGGTCCAAAAGTACCCTTCCGATTGCAGCATACCTTCGGCCGCATTGAAAAAATGAAGATGGGTGACAGGAGTTCTTTTAAAAGAACTATCGGCTCGCCATGTTTTCCAGCCGTCGTGGGTGATAATCACCACGCCTTTATTGACGTCAGATATGATCGCATTTAATGAATCGATTTGCTGCGCAACATTATAATACAGGCCTGTCTGAGTGGCCACGTCCGGGTACATTACCATTGTATCGGATAGCCATTGTGGGATCCCAACCGTGGCAACGGACCAGGAAAACCCTCCATCATGGCTCGAAAGAATAACATTGGAATCGCCAACTGTTTTTGAGAAAACAACCTCTACTGCAATGCAATTTTCACAATTACACGATATGCTAATAGGGCCGCGAAAATAAACAGAATCTACACGCGATGGCAAAACAATATGCCAGCGATATTGCGCGGATGATTGAGCCCGTAAGCCTGAGACGAATGTCAGGCTTGCAAGCAATAACAGAATACCAAAGTAATACTTCATGGTAAAATTTGTGAAGAAATTTACTGGCATGGAGTAGTCATCGTTTTGGGACTTCGATACCGGAGAATTTAGAGCTAACCGTGGACGACGGAATGCCGCCCGTGGCAAACTCTGAATACTAATATACAACATTTTTTGGAAGCGACTGAAAAAAATCGGCGGGCGCAATTTGAATTTATCCATCATTCGAGTATTGTCATTCCCGCGAACGGCCTGCCCTCGACCTGATCGGGGCGGGAATCCAGGCCTCCCCATGGGCAGAAACCTGGATTCCCGTCCCCGATCAGGTCGTGGGGAAGCCTTTAACGAGAATGATAGTGACGCAAATTTCGCAATTTTTGAAGACTGTAAGTCATTGATTTATAAGAATTTACGGGGAATAATGCAGAAAATATAAAAATAAATTAGATTTATCGGAACTAAGAATCCGATTTATTTTGTTTTATGCGGACTAAGCTAAACTCTGACTTGTTAGTATATTTGAGTTGCGATCAGATAAACAGTGGGAATTGCCCATTCGAAGTCCTGTCTCTTTATAAAATGAATGCCAAAATAATATATACTCGACTTGATGAATGTTTTATGAATTGTGGCGAATGGAAGCTTGGGAATGCAGAGTTAATGAATTCCTTCCCAACACCAACATGAACCCGTCATTAGGAAAACCATGCCTTTCATCTTCGAATGACGCGGTCTTAGTAGGCAAAGATTTCGCTTGGAGAGAGGTATGGATATTACCAATATCGCCGATCTCCAGCAAGCGGCAAAATCCCGGCTTCCACGGACGGTTTATACTTACTTCCATAATGGCGGGTACGAAGAAGAAACGCTGCGTAGAAACCGGCGCGATCTCGAATCGGTGGCGCTCGTGCCGAGAGTGCTCAACGATGTATCGAATCGCTCGCTTGCTGCCGATATGGCTGGGACACCCGGAGCGATGCCCGTGGGACTCGCACCGGTCGGAGCGTGCGGTCTTGCGTATCCGAATGGGGAAGTGGAAGCAGCGCTGGCAGCGAAAGAATGTGGAGTTCCGTTTTGCCTTAGCACGCTTTCGATCGCAACGATCGAAGATGTTGCCGAAGCGACGCGAGCTCCGTTTTGGTTTCAGCTTTACCTTATGAAAGATAAAAGCGTAGGCGAGGCGTTAGTCGAGCGGGCAAAACGTGCCGGCTGCTCGACGCTGGTATTAAGTATGGACCTGCATGTTCGGAGTCAGCGGCATGGCGAGCAAAAGCGGGGACTCGGAGCACCGCCGCGTATCGATCTCACAAATATATTCGATGTACTGACTCATTTGCGATGGCTCATTTCGATGATCGGAAGTAAGCGTCGGACGTTTGGTAATCTGGTCGGACTGGTAAAGAATGCAAAGCGTGTGGCACATATTACGCGATGGCTCGAAGAGCAATTCGATCCTACGCTTTCGGTAAAAGATATCGAGTGGGCTCGGATGCGCTGGCCGGGTAAGCTGCTCGTTAAAGGCGTGATGCATCCGGAGGATGCTCGGGAGTGTATCGAGCATGGCGCGGATGGTGTGATCGTTTCGAATCATGGAGGCCGGCAGGTCGATGGTGCAATCTCGACGATGTCCACGCTGCCTTCAGTTGTGGAAGCGGTTGCCGGACGTGGTTATGTGCTGGTCGATAGCGGAATTCGTTCAGGGATCGATGTGCTGAAGATGATGGCGCTCGGAGCGAATGGCTGTTTGATTGGCCGTGCGTATCTCTATGGTCTTGCAGCCAAAGGCAGAGAAGGAGTGAAACAGGCGCTGACGATTATTCGAAACGAACTCGATCAAAATATGGCGCTCTGTGGTGCTCGCGATATTACTCGGCTACCTTCCGATCTTCTGTCGAGGCAGGAAGATTCGAAGTGGCAGTTCGATTGGGAGGCAGGGCAACAATCTCGACTTTAATGCGAGATAGAGCTATTGCTTGAAAGGTGTTGAAACATATTGGCCCGATTGTCCACGGGGGATCGAGAGTGTCTTCCATGTATTCCCTTTACGATGTTTGCCGAGATAGACGATCTGGCCTACATGATATGCATAATGACTGAGCTGTCGAAGAATAGCTTCCATGACCGAGTGAGATTCACCCCGGATAAATATCTCTTTGGAGAGATCGGCTTCGGTGAGAGGATGAATTGCAGAAAAGACACAGTCCCAGCCGGCATTCCACCTTTTTTTAATATCATCGAGTGAAAGCTCATGTTCGATAAATTCTTCATCGCGATGGCGGTTAGGTTTTTCACCGTCGGATATGAGAAAATCGGTGAAACGAGAGAGCATATTGCCGTGCAGATGCTGAATGATAATCGCGATAGAGTTCGATTCCGGGTCAGGCGACCAGTGCATATCGGCGTCGTTAAGTTGATCGAGCGTTTTCGATCCCTGATCGCGGAGCTGTTCGAAGCGGTCGTGAGTGAGAGTAAGAAAGTCCTTCATAATTATTCGATTAATATCCTGCTAACGATAAACCCGATCGAACTTGCTCGAGATACGTCGGATGGACTTCGCCATAATAGAGCGAGCTGGGTTCAAGAACGAGCGTTCCGAAGGTGGAAGGATTCGATTGCTGATACTTGCTGGTAGCCTGAACGGTTACTTCGTTTGGTCGCGCTGGGTCATCGACATCATAGACCAATGCAGTAAAGCCGAGTGTGGCAGCTTCACCAATTCCATTTTGCTGCTCAGGTGCCGTTGGTTCGCCACTGAAACTGACCGGTGGCTTTTCGTAGAGTTTCGCGGGGTTCGTCTCGAATCCGAGAAAAGTAAATGGGATTCGCAAACGAAGAGTGTAACCACTGACGACGCCGCCAGCAGTATCGTAACTCATTTGAGCGCGGACGTTCTTCAGGCCATCTTGCTCCATTGGAGTAAGTGGCGAAACAGTGCTGTAGGTGACCTGAGTGACGCGTCCTGGTTGAGACGGAAGCGAAAAAGTAATATTGTACACCAGCGAATCGAGGCGATCGCGAAACGTAGGGAAGCCACCTTCTTTGG
>DASZLH010000109.1:0-14092 GCA_035552495.1 Kapaibacterium sp. (SeqCode)
ACACGAAATTTTATTATAATCACCATGACTTCTGCCAATTCAACTGCATCCTCTCGCACTCCGTTGCCCAAGAGCCAAAAAGTGTATTCTGCCGGCACGCAGCATCCAAATATTCGTGTCCCGTTTCGTGAAATCTCGATTGCAGATGGCAGTGAAACACTGCGCGTCTATGATACCAGCGGACCGGCTGGCGATGCGGGAGTTAAATCGGATGGCTCCTATTATGTACACGATTCGGCGATGGGTCTTCCTCCGCTGCGCCGTTCGTGGATCGTGGGCCGCAACGATGTCGAGGAATACGAAGGCCGCGCCGTCACGCCACGCGATAATGGTTATTTGACCAAGGGTAACGAAGAATATGCGACGCAAAAAGAGAAAGGCAAGCTCGAATATTATCCGGGACTAAAGCGAAAGCCGCTTCGCGCAAAAGCTGGCGTGGCCGTGACTCAAATGTATTACGCGAAGCAGGGGATCGTCACGCCGGAAATGGAATTTATTGCCATTCGCGAAAATCTTGGAAACAGCAGTTCGATCACGCCCGAATTTGTGCGCGATGAAATTGCGCGCGGCCGAGCGATCATTCCTGCCAATATCAATCATCCCGAAAGCGAGCCGATGATTATTGGCCGCAATTTTCTCGTCAAGATCAATGCGAACATCGGCAATTCCGCCGTCGCTTCGTCGATCGAAGAAGAAGTCGAGAAGATGCTCTGGGCGACCAAGTGGGGAGCCGATACCGTGATGGACCTCTCGACGGGTAAGAATATTCACGAAACGCGCGAGTGGATCATCCGCAATGCCGCCGTGCCGATCGGCACCGTACCCATTTATCAGGCGCTCGAAAAAGTTGGCGGCAAAGCCGAAGAATTAACCTGGGAGATTTTTCGCGAAACGCTGATCGAGCAGGCAGAGCAGGGCGTCGATTACTTTACGATCCACGCAGGCGTGCTTTTGCGCTACGTGCCGCTCACCGCGCGCCGCACGACGGGCATCGTATCGCGGGGCGGCAGTATTATGGCGAAGTGGTGTCTCTCGCATCACAAGGAGAGTTTTCTCTACACGCATTTTCGCGAGATCTGCGAGATCATGCGCGCTTACGATGTCTCCTTCTCACTCGGCGATGGCCTGCGGCCCGGCTCGATCGCCGATGCCAACGATGCGGCGCAGTTCGCTGAACTCGACACCCTCGGTGAGCTTACCAAAATTGCGTGGGAGCAGGACTGCCAGGTCATGATCGAAGGGCCGGGACATGTTCCGATGCATCTCATAAAAGAAAATATGGACCGTCAGCTAACGGTGTGTCACGAAGCTCCATTCTATACGCTCGGCCCGCTGACGACCGACATTGCACCGGGCTACGATCACATTACGAGCGCGATCGGCGCAGCGATGATCGGCTGGTTCGGCTGCGCGATGCTTTGTTACGTGACGCCGAAAGAACATCTCGGCCTGCCCGATAAAAAAGATGTGAAGGACGGCGTCATTGCATACAAGATCGCCGCGCACGCCGCCGATCTTGCGAAAGGCCATCCCGGCGCGCAGTTACGCGATAACGCGCTCAGCAAAGCGCGCTTCGAATTCCGATGGGAGGACCAGTTCAATCTTTCGCTCGATCCCGATACAGCCCGCGAATTTCACGACGAGACACTTCCTCAGGATGGCGCGAAGACCGCGCATTTCTGCTCGATGTGCGGCCCGCATTTCTGTTCGATGAAGATTACGGAAGATGTTCGGAAATATGCCGCCGAACATGCTATTGCCGATGAAGATGCGATTGCTGCCGGGTTCGAAGAAAAAAGCAAAGAGTTTGTTGAATCCGGAAGTGAACTATACACTCTATCTATAAATATCGAAACTCCGGTAGTCGTATGAGTGCTATCGCGTCGTATAATACTCAGGATTTTAGCGGCCGCCATGTTATTATTGGCGGCGGGATTATCGGCCTTTCGATCGGTTGGCAGCTTGCACGCAATGGAAATTCCGTAACCATCATCGAGCGCGATATTGCTGGCCACGGCGCAAGCTGGGTAGCCGCAGGAATGCTGCCACCCTATGCGGAGATTGGATTCGAGGAGGTTGAATTTTTTCAAATGTGCTCCGAAAGTCTCGCGCTGTATCCGCAATTGCTTGCAGAGCTTGCTTCTGATCTTGGTCCGAATCACAGCGTTCCGAAACTCGATGCCTGTGGCACGCTGATGATCGCTATGAACGCGGACGATGAGAGTTATTTGAATCGCTTTCACGATTTCCAAATTCGTATTGGACTCAACTCACGCACATTATCGGCTGCGGAAGCGCGCGAGCGGGAGCCATTATTATCGCCACGTGTAAAAAGCGCGCTCTTGCTCGAAGGCGATAAGCAGATCGACAACCGAATGCTCGTCGATGCGCTACGCAATGCATTCATCGCTTGCGGAGGAGAATTAGTGGAACACACCGAAACGGGCATCGGAGCAATTTTCAACGCCGAATCCATTGTTGTTTCTGCGGGAGCATACGCAAGCCGCGTCGATGCTCGCTTGAAGCAAACGAATCCCGTGCGGCCGGTCAAAGGGCAAATCATTAGGCTTCAACCAACCGCTGACATTGCGCTTCGGCACATGGTACGCACGCCGCGCGTGTATCTGGCGCAGAAGGAAAGCGGACGGCTCGTCATTGGCGCCACCGCGGAGGAAAAAGGATTCGATACGACCGTTACCGCCGGAGCTGTTATGGACTTGTTGCGTAACGCCTGGGAAGCGGTGCCGATGACATACGAGCTGGAAGTTTCAGAGATTGCTGCCGGGCTTCGCCCCGCGACGCGCACTCATCTGCCGTACATTGGATACTCCGGCGAGAGTAATATTTTTTATGCGATCGGTCATTACCGTCACGGAATTTTGTTGACGCCTTATACGGCCTATCGTATGGCGGAAATAATAATGGATAGAACGGCTAAAATTGGCAATGGATCCTATGCGTCACATATGAACTTTACGTCTTTATTGTAATTATAAAAAAGAGAGAATGAACTTACGAATTGGCGATACACCAATGGAACTGGAAGACGCAACATCGATCCGCGAATTGCTGCTCTCTATTGGAATCGATGCAGAAAAAAAAGGGATTGCCGTCGCGAAGAATGGTACCGTAGTACCGAAAAAAATGTGGGTGAATGAACAAGTCAACGATGGCGACGCGATCGAAATTGTACGCGCTTCGCAGGGAGGATAAACGATGACCGATACATTGAAAATTGCCGATCGCGAATTTGCTTCGCGTCTTATTTTAGGTACGGCGCGGTACCCCAATCCGCACATCATGATGGAATCGCTGCATGCCAGCGGCGCGGAAATGGTGACGGTCGCCGTGCGAAGATTTAGTTTGAATGAGAACGATATTCTCGATCTTCTTCGAGGCTCATTTCATCTCCTGCCCAATACGGCGGGATGTTATACTGCGAAGGAAGCAATCCTGACGGCGGAACTTGCGCGAGAAGCGCTTGAAACAAATTGGATCAAACTCGAAGTCATTGGCGATGATGAGACGCTGATGCCGGACGTTGTCGAGCTGCTAAAAGGCGCGGAAGAACTCGTCCGTCTTGGGTTTACCGTATTACCCTATTGCAACGATGATCCCATCACGTGCCGCAAGCTTGCGGATATGGGTTGTGCGGCCGTCATGCCGCTCGGCGCGCCGATTGGGAGCGGCGCGGGAATTCGCAATCCCTATAATATTCAGATCATTCGCGAACTGGTAAAGCTGCCAGTGATTATCGATGCGGGTATTGGCACCGCGTCCGATGCTGCGCTCGCGATGGAGCTTGGTGCCGATGCGATCTTGCTAAACACTGCGATCTCGCGCGCCGAACATCCTGTCATGATGGCGAATGCAATGCGGCACGGCGTGCAGGCGGGGCGGCTTGCCTACCTTGCCGGACGCATTCCGGAAAGCTTGTTTGCGGAGCGCTCGACTCCGTCGGAGGGTATTATTAGCGGTGCTCATGCTTGATTTTCGGTTATTCGCTATTGGTTCGAGCTTGCCCTGTGTGGACGAAAGCCCTGCTCTGGCTGTAGAGCAGTTTCATCGATATGCCGATGCTGGGATTCGCGCGTATCAACTGCGGCAAAAAATCTGGACCGACCGTATGCGATTTAATACCGCGCAGCAACTTGTTGCGTCGAGTGCTCGCTATAACGCACGTATCTTTGTCAACGAACGCGCGGACATCGCGATAATGGCGGATGCCGCTGGAGTTCATTTACCAGAGACTGGAATAAATATTTCATGTGCAAAGCGAATTGCGCCTAACAAACTCGCTGGTATTAGCTGTCACTCGATAATTGCTGCGCGTAAGGCGGAAGAGGATGGAGCCGATTATATTTTCTTCGGGCCGATTTTCGATACCGAGTCGAAGCGAGCATTCGGGCTGCCACTTGGGCTTAACGCATTGCGTGAAGTATGCAAAGAGATTTCGGTACCTGTCTTTGCAATCGGTGGAATTACTTCCGATCGGGCCGCCGAATGCCGCGCAATCGGAGTACATGGTGTCGCGGTAATTGGCGCGCTTGCTGATGCAAAAAGTCTTTCGAATATTGTAAAAGAATTTCAAAATGCGCTTGGTGAACTCTGATACGATGCATCTGCACGTCATTATCGATGCTTCGCAAAGCGAATATTCGCATGAAAGCCTCGCGCGCCGTGCGCTCTCGGGTGGCGCTACAATAATTCAACTTCGCGATAAAAATTTACCTTCGAACGAACTGTTACGCATTGCAAAGATCATTCGTGAACTCACATCGCAATATTCGGCCTGCTTCATCGTGAACGATCGAGGAGATGTTGCGATGGCGGTGGGTGCCGATGGCGTGCATCTTGGTCAGGATGATCTGCCTTTAGCGGAAACTCGAAAATTATTGGGAGATAGCGCAATCATTGGAGTGTCGTGCGGATCGGTAGAGGAAGCACAAGATGCAGAGCGCGAAGGAGCGAGCTATATTGGTTTCGGACACATGTATCCGACTTCCTCCAAACAAAAGCTAACTCCGCAGCGAACGCTGCGTGAACTTACCCTGGTCGCAAATGCTGTGGCAATTCCTGTCATTGCAATTGGCGGCATCACCGCAGATAGAATTGCTGAACTACTCGCTGCAGGCGCAACTGGAGTTGCTGCGATCGGTGCGATATGTAATGCGATCGATCCCGAAGCCGCGACGCGAAATCTGATGCAAGCATTGCGAACTCGAGCGGAGATCATATTATGATTGCGCAAGAGCTAACGGGCGAAGAATTCACTCGCTACTCGCGGCAAATGCTATTGCCGGAGATTGGCTTCGAGGGCCAGCATAAATTACGGAATGCACGCGTCTGTATTATCGGCGCCGGCGGACTTGGCTCTCCGGCCGCGCTCTATCTGGTTGCTGCAGGAGTGGGGACGATCGGTCTCGTCGATTTCGATAGGGTCGATCGTTCGAATTTGCACCGGCAAACGCTCTACAGCACGTCCGATATTGGACGGCTAAAAGTCGAAGCAGCAAAAGACCGGCTTGCTGCAATGAATCCAAATATTACTATCGAGACTCACGCTTGCAGGTTAGATAAAAATAACGCTCAGGCAATTCTTTCGAGGTACGATCTCATTCTCGATGGCAGCGATAATTTCGAGACCCGCTATCTTGTGAACGATGTAGCCGTTGCGCTTGGGAAGCCAGTGGTCTTCGGTTCAATCTACCAGTTTGGCGGGCAGGTAAGTGTATTCGGAACGCAGGAAGGTCCATGCTATCGGTGTTTGTTTCCGGAAATTCCTCCCGCGTCCGAAATCCCTTCCTGTGCAATTGCCGGTGTGCTCGGAGTTCTGCCTGGCATGATAGGTATGCTGCAAGCCACCGAAGCTATAAAGCTCATCACAAGAATTGGCGTGCCGTTACTAGGAAGAATCCTGACCTATGATGCCCTCCGAATGCAATTCCGAGAGATTCGTCTCGATAAGGATACCGACTGCCCGGTCTGTTCCGAAACAGCGCAAGCAGCACGTGAAGCATCTTACTCCTTTGCTGAAAATTCCTTCGAGGAATAATAATAGATCAGTACAAAATAGTCGTGCGGATTGTACTGCTTGGTTTCGAGCGTCAGACATGCAGGACCAAGCTGCCAAACATCTTCTATCGTACTATCGGGCTGCATTCGTTTTCCGGAAGGCCCATACGTTTGTGTTAGCCAATTCAGCGCGCAATCGTGTGCTTGCTGAATTTGATCGGCCGTCGTTTTGTAGGTCAGCCCGACCGCACAAAGTTTACCGGACGTATCGAACCCTACCGTCCTGCGAAGCGGTAAGCTGCAAGATGGCATCGTGAATGTATCCGTAACGATCTGCTCTTGCGATGGCTTCACAGTCCGAAGTGCGCTCGCCGGTTTATGTAAAACTGTGAGCGCGCTCTCCCTCGTCATGCCGAGGTTCAGACCAAGAAAATCATCGTGTGCTTCGGATACAGGAGAAAAAACAGAAAGAAGATAGACAAGAAAAAAAGCTTTAATGAAATCCATTCATAGGAAGCTTGAAAATTCATTCATTAGGATAATCGATCAACGCGAACGCTGTTACCAGCACGAAGCTGTTACCAGCGCGAACGCCGCTACTCGACCGGAATAGCAGCCTCATCAATGTCTGCATTCGAGAAAACGTTCTGCACATCGTCATTTTCTTCGAGCGTTTCCAATAATTTCATCAACTTAATCGCATCGTTTCCCGTGACCGGAACAAGGTTCCCGGCGATCATACTGACCTTAGCCTCCTCGATCGGCACTGCGGCCCGGACGAGCGCATCTCGTACGCGTCCAAATTCTTCCGGCGATGTACGTACTTCATAGAGCTCGGGATCGTCCGTCCGAAGATCGTCCGCGCCCGCATCGAGCGCGAGTTCGAGCAGTTTGTCTTCGTGGGTGGCAGTGCGCGCGATCGTGATGGTACCCACTTTTGTAAACATCCAACTCACCGACCCGGAATCACCAAGATTGCCGCCATATTTTCCGAGAACATGCCGGATTTCGCCGACGGTGCGATTTTTATTGTCCGTCGCAGTCTCGACGATGATCGCAACCCCACCCGGACCGTAAATTTCGTACGATCCTTCGACAAGAGCTTCGGCGCCTTCGCCGCCCGACCCTCGAAGGACTGCGCGTTTGATATTATCGGCCGGCATCGAATTCTTTTTCGCCTGATCGATCGCAAATCGCAGACGTGGGTTGCCGTCCGGATCGCCGCCACCCTCGCGCGCGGCGATTTGAATTTCTCGAATAAGACGTGTGAACAACCGGCCGCGGTTACGATCCGTCACCGCTTTTTTACGCTTGATCTGCGCCCACTTGGAATGTCCGCTCACGAATAAAAATAAATGAAAAGTGCGCCTGGAGGGGCTCGAACCCCCAACCCTCAGTTCCGAAGACTGATGCTCTATCCATTGAGCTACAGACGCAAATGCGCGCGGAGAGAATAATCGCGCGCTTCGTATAAACACATTGAGTGGAAATCAATTCAATTCTTTTTGGAACGAGCCCTCTGCATTAGTTGCAGCGTGTTCCAACATGGCCCGAAAATTTCAAGCCTTAGATGCGAAAATGGCTGCACGTCCTTGATAATCAAAGACTTACAGCCATTTTTACGTGCACCCGCAGGGATTCGAACCCCGAACCTTCTGATCCGTAGTCAGATGCTCTATCCAATTGAGCTACGGGTGCGGTTTCCGGGCAAATATGAAATAGGAAGTATGAAATATGAAAAATTAGATCGGGCCTGCTTTCCCTTCCTATTTCATATTTGCCCTTTAAGGACAGCCCCTAACGGCATTGCCGCATCGGAAGTTCTCCCGTGCCCATCCGATTCGGAGGGAGGAATGGCGAATACCTTATCTAAATGAATAAGATGGTGCTCGCTGCTTTCGAGGGCAAGCGGTTCTAAAGCTTGCTTAAGGGTTTGCAGGAATCCCATACCGTATTTATTCAGGAAATAAATGAGATTAAGTTCACGCTCCTGCAGCTCGTTGTTCGGGAGTAGGGCAGTGAGAAGTTTATCGAGTTGAGTTTTCGTCGTAGTATGCCGTTTGCGTTCGGCAGCGAGCGTCTTTCCGTGAAAATCTCGAACGGCGGTCAATAATTTGCCTTTGAGGCTCGTCAATGCGCCATCGAGTGTGGGCTCGGCGTGTACGACAGTCGGACGCAGCGATTCGAGCTCCCGGTCGATTGCTTCGATCGTATGTTCGAACCGGGGATTGAGGTCGCTATCGATCAGACTATCGAACAGCGTTTTATTTTGTCCATGGATTTCGGAGAGGACATCCTCCGCTTCGATTTTGAATTTCTTAAAAATGCGTTCGAATCGCTCCTCGATGAGCGTCGCGGTAAGCCGCGGCGCGATGAGCGGCATGGGAAGTCCCGCCCATTCGTAGGCAGGACCGAACTGCGCGAAGTAGGCGATCTCGCCCGGTCCCGCTACATACGAGACGGTCGGCAGCAGCGTATCCTGACACAGTGGGCGTAAAACTACATTCGGGCTGAACCGCTCCGGTTGTGTATCGAGGACCGAGCGTAATTCGGTTAGCGTAAAAGTTTTTCGAGCGCCCTTTAGAAAAAATGTTCGCTCCGATTGTCCGGCGGATTTTTCATGTTCGACGATGGGCAGCCGGTCGCCATTATCATCGAGATAAAAAAGATTGAGCGCGCGAGGCTTGACCTGTGCGTGATACTTCTCTTCCAAATGTCCCGATTGACGAACGATTTGTTCGGAAAGTTGGGGAGTGGTTTCGATCTCACGCCAGATCAGATCGCGCACGAGCGACTTCATTTCATGCGAGCCGGAATCGAAAAGGAGCAGCCCATCATCGCCAAAGTATTCGAGTAATAGTGCCGCGAACGCATCTCCAAATGTTTTGCCCGGTGCGTAACACTTTTGAATCGCGGCAAGCACTTCGCTCGTAAAGGTTGTCTCTAGTAAGGCTGCCTGCAACTGCTCGATCACTGCCGCGAGCGGCTGTTCCTCCAGCAGGAGCGGCCCGACCTGTTTACGCCATTTCGTATTCTCGCTCGCTTCCGTTGGAATATATTGGAGGGTTTGAAGTTCGCCTTCGCGATTAAGAATACGAATGACCGACGTTTCTTCCAAATCGTGGTCTTCCGTTTCGAGCCAAAACACCGGCACGAAAGAACGCCCCGGAAACTGCTCGCGAAGTTTTTTTACGAGAGCGATGCAGGTAAGTGTTTTATAAAACGAATAGAGCGGGCCGCCGAAAATACCGACCTGCTGTCCAGTCACGACTGCAAAGGTATCGGTCGATTCGAGCAGCTTGAGATTTGCCTGAGCTGCGTTCGACCAATGACCGAGCGATTTATGCAGCGTATAGATGGACGCCACAACAGCCTGCCGATGAGCCGGCGGCAACGCGCGCTCGCGAACGTGGCGTTCATCTAAAAGCTTCGCTATTTGCTCGTGTGGAAATACAGGAGCGATCGCGAAGTATTCCTGGATGGGCGAAGTTACGAAGCGGGTGAGATAGTCCTTGACGAGCGGAGTAAAATATGGAATCGAAGCGATATTCATGCGGATGGGCGTGCTTTCCAGTTAACAGTAGGCGTCTTTGTATGTTAACAGCCGGCGCCGATGCACAAATCCCGCTGTGCAAAACGACTCTGGAAGAGTGGGCGTAATTCGTGGGGTCGTGCTGTTTTTTTCCTACACGCAATAGGAATTCAGTGGCGGAGCCACGACATATTAGTAGCCCCGGGCGCCAGCCCGGGGTTAGCGATTTTTTAAGAGATAGAGTCCCGGAGGGACGACATATTATGCTGAGACATGAGATGAAGCACCGGAAAAATACCACCGACCATTAAAAAATTTGGTTGGCTGGACATACCTATTCCCAAAAATATCGCTATACCGAATGTTCATTTCAAACTGAAGCGACGTAGTAGTTGAAATGTTAGAACCAATAACAATTTCAGAAGTACCCCATGCATGCGCATCAATAATATTGTATGAGTGATGCCATTTGGGTATTATTTCAATTGTTCTAATATCAGCTTGAGAAGAATTGATAATATCGACGTCAAAACCTTGTGGCTGATAATAATGCCACATCAGGATTAGGCTGACTTGTCCGTTTGATGCTTCGTAGATTGTATTTGGCTCTTCAAAAACCGGCCTCACCTTCTCACGATCAATTAATGCCTGCCTTTTAAATGTTTCAGAACTTTCTTTTAGTTGGCGCTTCAGAAGGATAGTGCTTCCGAGGGACACCAGAGCGATGACCCAAGTACCAATTGCTGTCCAATCAATTTCACACATGTTAGATTAACCTCCCCTGCTCCCCACTCAAATCCTCAACAACAGCCCTCTTAAATGTCGCCCTACCCAGCGATAAATCCGGGTGCGTGGCCGCTCGGTGCCATGCACTAACGTCCTTAACAGGGCTAAGAATTCAATTTGCTATTGCGGCCCCATCCACCGCAGCAGACTTGAGTCATGCTAATCATGCGAAGGAACGCCGGGAAGGAGGCCCTTCCCGGCACACGTGCGAGAGTGGGTGGAAATAAAACTATTCCCCTCCCGCAGCAGCGGGAGGGGTTAGGGGAGGGGCTCGCAGGGCGATCATAAATTTCCCGGTGCATCGGCATCCCGAAGAACCCTCCCCCGGCCCCTCCCGCTGCTGCGGGAGGGGAGAAAGATGTAAGGTTGGCGGTGGTCGGGCTGGAAGCTTCGACCTACACGATGCGGGAGGGGAGTAATTCTAAACATTGGAAACCGTAAGTTATAGAAAAATAAAGTAATTACGAGGAATTTAGAAAATAAATACAAAAATATTTATTTTCGTGGAATTTTATTTGGTTATTCTTTATGTTATATGATTGTATAATGCAAAAATCCATTAAGTTTGACGAAAAATTGCCTTAAGCCTTGGATTTACGACTCCCTGAAATGATTGAAAAGCTCTTGGACGCTAAAATGAATATCAAAAAAACATATACTCGACTTGATGAATCTTTTATGAATTGTGGCGAAGGCAAGCTGGGATCTGCAAAGTTCATGAATTCCTTCCCAACACCAACATTAATTGCCCATATAGAAAACCATTCGATTGTTGAAATTTAGAAGGTTGCGTGTTCGGGCGTTATTCGTGAAACATGGCTGTTCTTTTCTACATGCTCGGAATATTTCAGTGTGCGGTCTGTGGGGAATCGATCGAGACGGTCGTGGATGAATCGCAGGGGTTCGAGCAGACGTATATCGAAGATTGCCAGGTCTGTTGCCGGCCGAACGTATTGCACATCACGATCGACCCGGAACAGAATGAGGCAATCATCGAAAGTGAATTCGAAGAATAATTATCTCAAACAATCATGGCAAACGACATGGGGAATATGCTCGAACAATTGCAGCAGGTCCGTGACCAGATCGAGCAGGTGCAGCAAGGTCTGGGCGCGCTGACGGTGAGCGCGGAGTCGGGCGGAGGAATGGTCAAGGTGACGGCAAATGGAAAATTGCAGATCGTGAAAGTCGAGATCGATAAGGAAGTCATCGATCCGAAAGACCCGGAAATGCTGGAAGACCTCATCGTTGCAGCAGTTAATCGCGCGATAGAATATGCTCGTGAAATGGCAGAAACTCGAATGAGCGAAGCAGCCCGCTCGGTCCTTCCACCCGGATTTCCACCCATCGTATAACGCAAAACTTCAGATCGCTTGCTCTATACATCCCCTGCATTAGAAACTTTGATCGAGCGGCTTTCACGGCTGCCAACGATCGGCCGCAAGACGGCTCAGCGGCTCGCACTGTATCTGCTCAAGCAGCCACCGCATGAAGTCGATGCGCTTGCGAGCGCCATCGGCGAACTGCAAAAGCGAGTCCATACGTGTAGCATCTGCGCTAATATCACGGAAGAAGACCCCTGTCCGATTTGCCAAAATCCTAAACGCGATAGATCTCTGATTTGTGTAGTCGAAGAGCCGAACGACGTGCTCGTTATCGAGCGCACGAATGAATTCAAAGGACTGTATCACGTGCTGGGCGGCTCGCTTTCGCCGCTCGATGGCGTGGGACCCGAAGACCTGAAAGTTCGGGAATTGCTGATGCGTCTTGAAGAGGGAAGCGTGAAAGAGATTATCCTTGCCATGGACCCGAATGTCGAGGGCGAAGCAACGACGCTCTACCTTGCTAAATTATTGCATCCCGTCGTGGACCGCGTTACTCGTATCGCGCGCGGAATTCCCATCGGCAGCGATCTCGAATACGCTGACGATGCAACGCTCTCGCGCGCCCTCGAAGGACGTACGGTGGTATAAATTTTTTTGAATCATTTTATAAGTAGAAAAGATTGCTGGACGTTCAGAAATTTCATCTTTCATATTTCATCTTTCATATTTTCCCCGATGTCCTGGTATCGCGACTGGTTTCTGGATGCGAATTATAGCGTAGTCTATGAGCATCGCGATGATCGCGAAGCCGAGCAGGTCATAGACCTTATCGAGCAGACGATCGGTCTCGAGCGGAAGCGGCGTGTCCTCGATGTCGGCTGTGGCTCCGGACGTCATTCCATTTTATTTGCACTGCGGGGTTACTCGGATGTGACAGGGATCGATCTTTCTCGTTCGTTGCTGGACGAAGCGCGCAATTCTGCAGAGAAACTCAGGATTGCGATTCAATTCCTGGAACGCGACATGCGCGATCTTCCCAAAGAAAAATTCGATCTTGCCGTGAATCTATTCACGAGCTTTGGGTATTTTGATAAGGATGAAGAAAATGCGAGTGTGATCGATAGCGTGGGAGAAGTGCTGAATAGAGGAGGATACTTCGTGATCGACTTTCTGAATAGCCACTTCGTCAGAGAACATCTCGTTGCGCACGATGAACGATTATTGCCAGGCGGCATGAGATTGGAGCAATCCCGATGGATCGAAGAAGGACGCGTCGAGAAACGTCTGCTGATTCGTAATGGCGAAGAAGCTCACGAATATGTAGAGTCGGTCCGATTATTTGAGTTGGAGGATTTCGAACGGATGTTTCACCATGCGGGGTTACAGATCGAGTATCGGTTTGGAGATTACACAGGGGAGCCGTTCGATGCCGACCGATCCAAACGCTTGATCTTATTTGCAAAAAAGTAATAACGGCTGCATGAAATGAATCTTCGCCTGTCAGTGCTACTTATTCTTTTTGCAGGGAGCGGTTGTTCTCTGTTTTCGACACGCACACCGGAGTCTCCCGATACCAGCAATACCTTTATCTGGACTCCGGCAACGACGGTCGATTATCTCATGAATAATTTTATCGGGACGGTGCAAGCGCTCGATGGGACCAATTATGCGCGCGTCTTTATTAGCGCGACCGATTCGACCGGCAGTGGGTCCAAAAGCTTTACGTTTACTCCACGGCCCGGACTCGATCCATCTTCCAGAAGCATTTTTACTTCCTGGACACCTGAATCGGAGCGTGCGTGGCTCGCGAAGCTCAAGACACTTTTGGCGGCAAACAGCCAACTTTCGCTCTTGATCTCGAACGAATCGCCGCCCGATCAATCGACGAATACCGCAACGATTTCGGGAGATTATACACTCTCGATTCCAATTACAGGAAGCTCCAGCGTGATTCCATCGGTCGTGCAGGGATCATTTCAAATGCAGTTGCTGCTTGTCACAACCGATCAGGGTACGAAAGAATGGCGCATTATTTCGTGGTCCGATTTTCAGCCGCAGTCCGGCAGCGCCGGTTCTACGTGGAGCGATCTTAAAATTAAATTATCGTCGTGAAAATCCCGACTCTCGTCGGTGTGTTAGTTTTATCCGCGTGTATGGCAGGCGGCTGCAACCCGTTTGCACCGAAGCTCGATGAAACTTCTTCCACGGTGCAATTCGGCGATCCGCATACGGTCGATGGATTTTTTCAGGCGTTTAAGTATGCCTATGAATTCAAGGACACGACGCTGTATGGAAGCCTCATAGCACCGAGTTTTATTTTTAGCTTCCGCGATTATGATCTGGGCGTCGATGTGCAATGGGGTCGCGACGAGGAGATGAGTCATACCGCAAGTTTATTTCTGAACACACAAATGCTGACATTACTGTGGGGAAA
>DASZLH010000110.1:0-5033 GCA_035552495.1 Kapaibacterium sp. (SeqCode)
AATTATCCGATCAACAGATTATGGGGACAGTTGGGCGACGATGAATAGTGACCTTCAATGGCGCTCAGGAGTTCGGAAGATTGGCAAATTTGCAAGTATGGTTTTCGCACTAACGGATAGTGGCGTATACCGTTCGACCAATTCTGGATCTTCATGGACGCGATCCGTCGTCGGTTACAACGCTGACGGTTCAATGCGAGATATATGCACGTTAGGTAGTAAGATTTTTATTACTGGTGAATCGGGCGTGTTTCTCTCTAAGGATAGCGGTACATCCTGGACTCCCGCAGATTCCGGATTGGGCTATACTGAAATTTATTATGATTCTCATGATACTATCTACTACTATCAATACGAGCATATTGCATCGATGGGTCCAAATCTTTTCGTCGGTGGTGGCCTTTTTCGATCGATTGACAGTGGGAGCACGTGGTCTAATATGATTGATAATCCTGAAGTTGGGGCGTTTGGATTTATAGGTCCAAATATTATTGTCTCTTCTCCAGGCTCTCAAGGTTCTAATTGGTTCTCGAGTGACTCTGGAACAAGCTGGATTGAACTTCAAACAGCTCTCCCTGTCGGAATTACAGATTTCGCAACAAGTGGCACTAAAATTTTTGCTGCTGTACCCGGAATCCAGGGATCAAGCCCTCGGGCCAATGCCGTTTATGGATCGAAGGATAGTGGGCTCACTTGGGTAACCGCCAGTAATGGCTTGTCTAATGATGGTGGCCCTCTGAGCTGTATCGCAGCAGATCAGTCTTATCTTTACGTTGGAGGTGGCCGTTTATGGCGGCGCCAGTTGACACAAATTCCACTTATTGCAAATGAGGAAGCCGTCAATATTGATGATGCGAAGCAGGATGTCAATACCGCTTATCCAAATCCTCTCACTCGTTCGACGACAATTCGATATACTACTGCAACGAGTAATCCCTCCAACATCGAAATCATTAATTCAGTCGGTCAAGTAGTTGCGCACCTCTTTTCAGGCTCACTCAAAGCTGGTGAGCACTTATTCGTCTGGGATGCAAAGAATATTCCGTCCGCAACATACTTCTGTCTCATTCAGGCAGGCCCACATACAGAGTGCATTCCTCTTGTGGTAGCACGGTAGGATTAATATCTCACGCTGCCTTCGCGGCGACCTCTTGCTCTTTATACTGCAACTCGTACAGCGTGCGGTAAAGGCCTCCCATTTTCAGCAGTTCATCATGCGTGCCTTGCTCGCGGATTTCGCCTTTGTGGAGCACAATGATCTTATCGGCTTTCTGGATTGTCGAGAGTCGGTGCGCGATGACGATGGACGTGCGACCTTCGAGCAGCGTGTCGATCGCATGTTGGATGAGCTGCTCCGAGTGTGTGTCGATGCTGGAAGTCGCTTCGTCGAGAATAAGAATGCTCGGATCGTATGCCAGGGCGCGCGCAAATGAGATAAGCTGCTTTTCGCCGACCGAAAGGATCGCACCGCGTTCTTTCACTTGCGATTCGAGTCCGCGTGGAAGCCGCGAAATAAAATCGTTTGCTCCGACCGTCTGGGCGGCCGCGCGAATCCGCTCTTGCGAAATTTCCGTGTTGCCGAGACTGATATTCGTCGCGACGTCGGCGCTAAAGAGAAATACATCCTGAAGTACGATTGCAATATTGCGCCGAAGATCGCGCGAATCGAGCAAGCGAATATCGACTCCGTCGATCAAAATTTCGCCTTGTTGAAATTCATAAAGGCGCGTCATTAAATTCGCTATGGAGGATTTCCCCGCGCCTGTCGCGCCGACAAATGCAACAGTCTGCCCCGGCATGACAGAGAAGGAAATATTCTTCAGTACGAAGTCCTCATTGTTATACGCGAACCAGACATTCCGAAACTCGATCTGTCCGCGCGCGCGAAAGCTCGGTGCGGCCCCAAGAGCGGCAGCCTGAGCGGGCTCGGCAAGCATGGTTTGATCGTCGAGCAGCCGGAAAATTCGCTCGCTGGCGGCCATCGCCGATTGCAAAATATTATACTTATCGGCAAGGTCGCGAATAGGCCGGAAAAATTGCTCGGTATATTGATAAAAGGCGACGAGCGTTCCGATGGTGAGCGCATCGGTCGGTTTCGTATGATAACCGATCGCGAGGGAGCCGCCGTACCAAACAATCAGCGCCGTGGCAACAGAGGATAAAAATTCCACTGCAGGATAAAACACAGCGTAATAAAACACGCTGCGGATATTGGCATCGGCCGTCGCGTGATTGATCTGGTCGAATTGCCGGTATGTATGCGCTTCGTGGCCGAAAAGCTGCACCGTGATCATACCCGAAACATGCTCATTCAGAAATGCATTGACCCGCGCCACCAGCAAACGAACCTCGCGGTAGGACTCTCTCGCTTTTTTTCGAAAGATCGACGTAGCAAGCATCAGCAATGGAAACACCGTCAGTACAACGAGTGAGAGCTTCCAGCTTGTCGCAAACATGAAGACGAAAATCCAGAAGATCACGAATATGTCCGCGACGATCATAATAATGCCGGAGCTAAACAGATCGCTCAATACTTCGACATCGTTTGTCAGTCGAGTCACAAGCCGGCCGACCGGATTGCGGTCGAAAAAGCGCATTGAGAGCTTTTGCAAATGGGCGAAAAGCTCCTGCCGAAGGTCCAGGACGGTTTGCTGGCCGATCCATTGCGTTACGACCGTTTGCGCGTATTGGACGATGGATTGAAACACAAGCGATGCGACGATCCATGCGACAATGCCAATTAAACCGTTATAATTGCCCTTCGCAATATAATCGTCGATTGCGATCATCGTAAGATACGGGCGCAACGGGCCGAGCGCCGATACCGCGATCGTAATAATCACCGCCAGCACAACCTTCCACCGATACGGACGCAAGTACGCGACAAGGCGCCGCATCAGCTTTGCGTCGTAGGCTTTTCCTAATATCTCTTCTTCGTGCGCCATTTTGGAGGCATATAAACGAGAAGCAGCGTGCTTTTGTCTCTCTCGTCCATGCTTTTTTCGGGCGCTAAAATGCAAAGAACGAAACTGTGACCGGGCGAAGTTATCAAAAGACTATGATGCTGGTATTAGATAAACCGAAAACCGCGGCCGATCTCGCCAACGTCCCCGATGACGGCAACCAATATGAATTGATTTCCGGCCAAATTATTATGGTCCCACCGCCAACAACGTATCATCAGGATATTCTCGGGTTCCTTTTTTCGACACTGGACTCGATTGTGAGACCTCGCCGACTTGGAAAAGTACTGCCATCGCCGGTGAATGTGTATGCGACCGGCCACGATGTTTATCAGCCCGATATTCTTTTCGTGCGCCAGCAGAATTTATCCATCATCGCAATGGATGGAGTGCATGGGGCACCCGATCTGGTTATCGAAATTCTCTCCCCCTCGAATGCCTATTACGATCTCAAGCACAAAAAGGAAATCTACGAGCAGATTGGCGTCCGCGAATACTGGATCGTCGATCCGATGGACCATTCCATCGAATGCTTCCAAAATTCGGAAAAGGGATTCGAGATCTTCTTCATCGGCAAACAAAGCGGCCGTGCGTGCTCCAAAGTGGTGCCGGAGTTTTGCGTGGAAGTTGCGGACGTGTTTTCGCTGTAATCAGAACTGGATTACGCTGACTTTAGCAGATTTTGCTGATTGAATTGAATCATTTGCCGCCATTACACAGACTAAGATCGCGTCCGGCGCGTTCTGACTCCGGGAAAAAATACAGTGCCTTCTCAAAGTACTCTCTTGCGGCATCTCTTCGGTTCATTGCAAGCATGACCTCGCCGCCGAGCGTGTAGGTGAGCGCATTGTCTGGCTCGTATGCGATAGCCTCGCGCATGGCTTCGCCGAAATCGCGAGGGTCTCCGCCTTGCAATAAGTCATAAAGATATTTGTGGATTGCGAGAACTTTCGCGCCGGTAAAGCGCGAGGAATCGGTAAAATGATAGACGCGCATCGTTTCGCTCCCGGGCGGCGCATCGATAAATACTGTGTTCTCGTTAGCGATTTCATACCAATTATCAAGCAGTGCAGCGTAATTTACGCCTTGCTTCCGCAGTTCGCGAACGGCTCCAGCAGTGGCTCCGGGTTTCAGGAATTGGATCATCGCCGGATCGGCAAGGCCGACAAGATCGACAACTCTTCGGCCACTGTAATATCCAAGTGCGCCAATATCGTGCGTTGTAATCACAGCCCGTGGCGGAAGACTTTTCGCACACCACTGCGCGGTCGCAACTTGCAAATTATGGATATAAACATCTTCCGACGTAAGAGCTTGGACGGCGCCATTCATCCCCGAAAACTGCCCAATTGCCGTTATAAGTATAAGTATAACGGCAAGCACGCTTGCGGCAGAAATGGATTTTCCTACCCATGCTGCGCTCCGCTCCGCGCCAACAATAGTAAGCAAAAGAACGAAGGGCAGAATTGGAATGAGGTAGCGTCCGTCCTGGTAAAGATATGGCAACTTCCAGCGATAAAGAATGATCATTCCAAGCGGATATAGAATTAGGGCAGCATTACCGCGCCGTTTTTGCGAAGCACACCAACCAATACCAATCACGGCCAGCGCGAAGGTAATTATTTTTCCGCCACCTGAAAGAAGATTCCAAAGTTGAGACCAGAAGTTTCCTCCGCCGCCCGAATAGTAGGCCAGTTTGGCATAAAACGTATTCGGAAGTACCGTGCCCGAAAGGAGCAAATTAAATCCCACAAATGCGAGCGCGATAGAAAGAAACAGAAGAACTGGTTTTAATCCGGGCTTCGAAGTTGCGGTCTTGCGAAGATAAAAATAGTCGAGTCCAATTGCGATGCAGAGAACGATGGTATCCGGCCGCGCCCAGATTGCAAGTCCTAAAGCCAGCGCGAGCTGCAGCCAATGCTCGCGGTGATATGTGAGTAACGCCCAGAGCACAAGCGCGGCAGCAAGACTCGTTTCCATGCCCCAGTTTGAAATGACAAGCAGCGAGGGTGTTGCGACTAAAAGAATGCTTCCCGCAAGAGGCACCCACGGGAGTTTCGTAAACTTTCC
>DASZLH010000111.1:0-4839 GCA_035552495.1 Kapaibacterium sp. (SeqCode)
TCGTATTGGTCGGTGGATCGACGGCAGCGAATGTGCATTCGGCCGAAGTAGCCGCGAACGCTGCGACGGATGCCAACACTGCTTCGATGATCGTAAAGCGGGACGCTTCTGGCAACTTCTCCGCGGGAACAATCACCGGCAACTTAAACGGAAATGCCACAACTTCGAATACCTTCACCGGCTCGCTTTCCGGCGATGTCACCGGAACGCAATCGGTCACATCGGTCGTATTGGTCGGTGGATCGACGGCAGCGAATGTGCATTCGGCCGAAGTAGCCGCGAACGCTGCAACGAACACCAACACTGCTTCGACGATTGTAAAGCGCGATGCTTCGGGTAACTTCTCGGCCGGAACGATCACTGGCAACCTGAATGGCAATGCGACGAACTTCACTGGCTCGCTATCGGGCGATGTGACCGGAACACAAGCTGCCACGGCGGTCGCATCGGTCGGTGGTTCGACAGCTGCAAATGTCCACTCGGCTGAAGTAGCCGCGAACGCTGCGACGAACACGAACACTGCCTCGACGATTGTAAAACGCGATGCTTCGGGCAACTTCTCAGCCGGGACGATCACGGGTAACTTAACTGGCACCGCGACGAATGCAACCAATGCGGCGAGTTTCACTGGCTCGCTTTCAGGCGATGTGACTGGGACGCAATCGGCCACATTAGTCGCATTAGTCGGTGGATCGACGGCTGTGAATGTGCATTCAGCGGAAGTAGCTGCGAATGCTGCAACCGACGCAAACACCGCTTCGACGATTGTAAAACGAGATGCCTCAGGTAACTTCTCAGCGGGATCGATTACAGCCGTTTCCCAACTCGAATTGAATGGTACTGGCAGTGGAGTCTCTACGTTTCAATCTGGTGCACAAGGCGCTACCTCGATCAATTATACTTTGCCAACCTTGACGCCATCGTCCAATCAGGTACTTACTGCGACAACTGTTTCTGGAAGCGCTGTTACACTCGGCTGGGCGGCTTCTTCGGGAGGAAACAGCATGCTATTTGCTCGAAAAACGAACGTGCAGGATTTTGTGACCACGGGCCTTATTGTCGATACAAATCTAAAGCTTTCGCTATCTTCAGGTTCAACATATATTTTTGATGCATTCTTATCGTTTTCGGACCCCAATGCAAGCGGCGACAATCTATCCATTGGGTTTAATATTCCAGCAAATTCTACCATCAAATTTGGAGTAGAGGACGCTGCGATCGCGCCTGGTGCAAATCCAACTGTTGTGAGTGCCACAAATGCCTCATCAACTTCTGCATCGACTACTCTTTCAATCGATAATAATGGTACAGCGGAAACGCTTATCTATGTTAAAGGTATCGTCATAACAGGCAGTACCTCGGATTACATTCAGCTGAAGTGTGCGCGGGTCGGGTCGAGTGCGATTGGTATTCGGCTCAATACGAATTCCTACATTACAGCCACAAAAGTTCAGTAGCACTTGGAGACCTACATCGGCATCGAGGGTGGTGGCACACGCACGCGTGTACTGGTACAGCACGGGGATAACCCTCCGGCGTACCATGACAGGGCAGTGTCACTGAAAGTCCGAGGCGGCGATTACGCTGCCTCGGCTCAGGCGCTTGCTCGTCTAATGGAGGAAGACATCGGTATTGCTTCCACGGAGTTATCGGCAGCATCGATCGCGATCGGCCTCTCTGGCATGAGCCGGGAGTCCGACCAGTCTCTGCTTGCATCGGCAATCCATGCGCTGCCGGTCTTTAGCCATATTCGTCTACACATCGAGACGGACGCAACGCTGACGATGAAGTCGGTACTCTCGGATAGGCAATCATTTGGGGAGAGTATGAGCAATCATTCGGCGGCAGGCATTCTGTTAATTGCCGGTACGGGTTCGGTGATCTACTATCAGCGGGCAGAAGGCGGGACGCACCGTATCGGCGGCTGGGGTCCGGTACTCTCCGATGAAGGCAGCGGTTATCGGCTTGGGCTTCGTACGCTGCGATGGTATATTCATGTGCTCGATGGCCTGCTACCCCGCGATAGCTTTTTCGAAACGATTTCCGCACGGATAAACTATATAAAGATAGACTCGGAAGATCGTTTTGCAATCACTCGTCTTGCCGAGCAGAAGCCGGTATTTGTTGCAAGCCTGGCGAAAGACTTGCTCGATGCCAGCATCGACGATGCTGCGGCGCCCTTTAATGGGTCCGCCGCGCCCTTTAATGAGGTCGCGGCGCCCTTTAATGAGGCCGCCCGCGATGAAGAATCCGCCCAGGACGTGCTCCGCGAAGAAATGATCGAGCTTATCCTGATGCTGCAACCCTTGCTTTCGGAAGAAGTGATGGGCTGCGAGCCGCCGTATCCATTATATCTTTCGGGTTCCGTTGCCAGGCACGCTGCAACGATGGACATGCTGAACTTTGGACTCAACGGTATGGATGAAGCGCGCATACGGCTTATTCCGGTCGATGATGTGCTGCCCTGTTTGAAAGCGCTTGAAATTGCACGTAATAATAGTAGATAGCCATTTGAATTTACACAATCCACTATCCACTATACGCTGTCCAGTACTGAAAGGAACGGCAGTACCTATCCACTCGTTTAGCGCGCAGAATTTCGGGATTGTTCCGAGTTCTGTGGGCCTTGCAACCCGCTTGGTCGGACTGCTGGCCCATCGCATGATCGCTCATGCAGCATAATCACTCATGCAGGCGCATCCATGCGCCACTTCCTCCGGAAAAGATACATATATATAAGTATACGATAATGGACGACTCCCCAATTGCAAGCATTTCCAAAAAGACCCTGAATACCGTCAATCCTTTGAATACGAACTCTCCTCTGAATACGATCTCTCCTCGCAGCGCGGCTACCCGCATCGCCAACGATGCTACGACCAAAACGACTACAACATCTTCCACGAATGGGCATTCGAGTACGAATGGCGCTTCGGCTCAAACGCCATCCGGTACGGTTATCTATAACGAACCGGCCCATGGTATGAGGGCCGAACTGTTCGATCTCGTATCCGAACGTGACCACGAGCAGGTCATCATCTGCCAGGACAAACGTTCTGGCCTTAAGGCAATTATCGGCATTCATAACACGACGCTGGGTCCGGCACTGGGCGGTTGCCGCATGTGGACTTACGCCAGCGACTACGATGCCCTCAACGATGTACTCCGGCTTTCCCGAGGCATGACCTATAAAGCAGCCGTCGCGGGACTGAACTTGGGCGGCGGTAAGGCGGTCATTATTGGCGATCCACGGACGGCCAAGACTGAAGCTATGTTCCGAGCATTCGGACGTTTTGTCGAAGGGCTGGGAGGACGATATATTACCGCCGAAGATGTCGGCACGTCGCTCCGCGAAATGGTCTGGATTCGCTCCGAGACGAAGTACGTCACGGGTATTCCGGTAGAACTTGGCGGCTCGGGAGATCCCTCGCCAGTTACCGCATTCGGGACATACGCCGGCATCAAGGCATGCGCAGCGGTGAAGTTCGGGAGCGATTCGCTTTCCGGTAAGCGTGTCGCGATTCAGGGTGCTGGCCACGTCGCTTCGACACTTGCCCGGCACCTGACCGAAGACGGTGCGAAAGTTACCATCACCGATATTTATCTCGATAAAGCGAAGGACATAGCACGCGCAACAGGAGCGCAGGTCGTGCAGCCGGATGCTATCTATGATGTCGATTGCGATATCTTCGCACCGGCAGCGCTCGGTGCTATCATCAACGATCAGACGATTCCGAGGCTCAAATGCTCGGTCGTCGCCGGGCCCTCGAACAACCAGCTCGCCGACGAAGAGCGTCATGCCCAGGCTCTCAAGGACCGTGGCATTCTCTTCGCGCCTGACTATGTCATCAATGCCGGTGGCCTCATCAACGTAGCCAACGAACTCGAAGGCTATTCGCAGACCCGTGCGCTCAAGCAGGCCGAGGGTATCTACGATGTTCTCAAGCAAATCCTCATACTCGCTGCCGAGAAGAACATCACGACCGTCGAAGCCTCCAACCATGTAGCAGAGGAACGTATTCGCGCAGTCGGTGCCACCAAGCGTATCTACGCCTCCAAGTCCGATTTCAGCGGACGCTTCGGTGAATACTGGAAGCGCTAAATCACTTCTATATATTGTAGTCATTTATTCAGACCGGCTGCCAACTCGGTCTTTTGTATAGCGAACTCAATCTATTGCCGACTTCTTTAATCTGAAAGAAAGAAAAGTCAAAAATACTTTGTTTGGTGTTTGGAAGTTGTCCATGAATGGCTATCTTCCTCTCGAAACTGACTTTTATCATCTTTAGGTCAAACAAACTTGATGTTGGTGTTGGGCCGAAATTCATGAACCGGCGAACCTTCGTAAAAAAGCATTTTCTCTTTGAATTCAGGACAAATAAACTTGATGTTGGTGTTCGGAACTTGTTCATGAACTCTTTTATCCTTCGCTCCTTCTAATGTCATTGCGAGGAGAAAATTGCGTAGCGAAGCGATGCAATTTTCTTCGAAGCAATCCCTTTTGTTCGAAAAAAGAATATTTTCCCCTTCCTTGCGAAGGAGGTGGAAATTTTCTATATTCTCCACCTCCTTGCGAAGGAGGGTACGGTGGGTGGTCATTGACAACATAAAAAGAATGATATTTGGCATTTCAATATAATTACAACACCAAAATGCCCAAGAAAGTTCCGCAAAAATCAATATTTTTATATTTATTTTCAAAATTCCCTGTAAGTCCTTGAAATATAAGGAGTTACAAGCTCGCGAAGGAGAGAAATTCGGCCCGACGCCGGTCTCTCTCTCTTTATAAAGGAGCGAATGGACTCTTGCTTACATCGCAACTAATAATCAGAATTTTAT
>DASZLH010000112.1:0-15276 GCA_035552495.1 Kapaibacterium sp. (SeqCode)
CTTCTTGGTTCTTCTGCTCTTTTTTCTTCGACTGTTTTTGCTCAACAGAAGAATACCGCGAGCATAGCTGGTGAGGTCGTTGATTCCATTACGCGAGAAGGATTGCCCGGAGCGCGGATCGAACTGCGCGAATTGCACCGCGGCGCAATCGTGGACGCTCGTGGCAATTACACAATCGAAAATCTTCCGGCGGGAATATTGCGCTTTGAAGTGCATTTGTTCGGATATAATATCGTTCGGGATTCCGTAGTGCTTGCGGATGGCAAAATCATTACGCTCGATTTTGTACTCTCCCCGGAAAGTGTGAAAGGGAAAGAAATTGTGGTCCAGAGCGAACGCGAGCGTGAGATCGAGCGCGAGAATGTCAGCCGCATCGTCCTGAGCCCCGCGCTTATTACTTCGGTCCCGGCGATTGGCGGTGAGAGCGATCTCTTTCGCGTGTTGCAAATGATGCCCGGAGTAAAGGCGCTCAGCGAAATTTCGAGCGGGCTTTATATTCGCGGCGGTCCGCCAGACCAAAATCTTATTCTTCTCGATAATAACGTCGTCTATAATCCGACGCACCTGTTCGGGTTTTTCAGTACATTCAATACCGATGCGATCAAGGATGTGGAGCTAATGAAAGGCGGCTATCCGCCCGAATATGGCGGCAGGCTCACGGGCGTGCTCAATGTTACAACGCGAGAAGGCACTCCAGATGGCGTGCATGGCAAAACGTCGGTTAGTTTTATCAGCGCACGGCAAACGCTGGAATTTCCACTGCTGAATGGCTCCGCGCTGGTAAGCGGCCGCCGCACGTATATCGACGCATTCCTGAACGCGACGAACGCGCAGCGCCTACTCGGCGACTCCACAGCGCTGCCGCAATATTATTTCTACGACCTGAATGCGAAGATCGATCAGGACCTTTCGCCGAACGATAAGCTGAGCGTTTCGGGATATATGGGCGCCGACCATTTGCATTATCCATCGAATGGCTATGTCGATATTACCCTAACGTGGGGCAATAAACTTGCAAGCGCGCAGTGGACGCATATTTTTTCGCCAACGGTTTTTGCGCGGACGTTCGCGGGTTATTCCGAATATTCGTCGCACTCGCTCGGCACGCTCACCGCAAACCCGTTCGAATTCGATAATGGTATTCAGGAATTGACCGCGAAAGAAGGTATCGATTGGAAGGCGAACGATGCGCACGATCTTCGCTTCGGCGCAGGTGTATCGCAATACACGTTTACATTCTACAATACGCTTGGCACGACGAATAAACCACTGAAAGATACCGGCGGGGTGCCCTATTATTTATCGGCTTACGCTCAGGACGAGTGGAAGCCGAGCGATCGCGTTACCACGACGTACGGACTCCGTACCGAGTGGCTGAACGATGCTAACGCCGTCACGTTCGATCCGCGCATTACGATTGCCTATCAGCTCGATCCGCTTTGGACGCTCAAAGCCTCGACTGGTATTTATCATCAGTTTTTGCATCTGGTCTCGGCAGGGGAGTTCACCTTTTTTGATTTATGGGTACCCGGAACTTCGCCGCTTCCACCCAGCCGGAGTACCCAGTATATTCTCGGACTCAGCGGCTATCCCGCGCTATTCGAGAATGAACAATATTTTTTTTCCGCAGAAGTATATTACAAACGCCTGAATAATATCGTAGAATATAACGAGGCGAAATTTCAATCGAACGACATTACACAAATTTTTCCGCGTGGGACGGGCGAAGCGTATGGCATGGAGCTATTTCTGCAAAAACAAATCGGCGATCTCAATGGCTGGCTCGGATACACGCTCTCGTGGGTCCGCGAGCAAATTCCGGAATTAAATAATGGACAGCCATTTTATCCGACCTACGATCAGCGGCACGACATTCAACTCGTCCTCAATTATAAACTCTCGGACCGGTGGCAGATCGGTGCCACCTGGACATACGCGACCGGGCAAGCCTATACTTCAACGCTCGGATATTATCATGTCGGTTTCGATGAAGTCGGTTACCAACGCGATTTCGATATTCCCGGCATGATGGGCAGCGAACGGTTACCCGACTATCACCGGGCGGATGCGAGCGTGACCTATTCCTTCACATTTTTTGGTAAGCCTGCCAATGCATCGCTCGATATTTTTAATCTCTACAATCATCGCAATGTCTGGTTTCGGGTCGTCGATACAGGCAAGCAGCCGGCTGTTATTTCCGATGTATTGCTGTTGCCGATTATCCCCACGCTTGGAATGGAGGTATCCTATTGATGAAGAAGTTATCAGGGATAATGGGCTGTGAGCAGTCGGGCTGGAAGCGCCGACCTACGCGATTAGTGCTGATATTTGTGGTCGTATTATTTGCGTCGTGCAATCCCGGCGTCGATTCGAGCTTTTCGCCACAGATTGTAATACAGGGATTTCTCTATGCGAACGAGCCGATCGATAGCATCGTAATCCGGCAAACGATCCCGATCACGGCGGTCAATGAGAACGACCGCCTCAGCGGCGCGAAAATTACGATCACGACGGGCGACACGACCTATCAGCTTATCGAAGATCTTTCGACAGGCTATCGCGGCCGCTATATTCCTACCCACTCATCGTCGGCGATCCCGATTGCCTGGGCCGGGCAGACATATTCGATCCGTGTTGAAGCAATAGGGCAGGTAGCCACGGCCCAAACAACCGTTCCACTCGCGATCCATCTCGATTCCGTAATAATCCACGGCGCAAAGCTTTCATTGACCGACACCGACATCATTCATTATCCCACGACGATCGATAGCCTGCAACTGCCCGGGGTATTCCAGTATTGGTCGCCAAGTCCTGGCAGTGCGGGATACGGCCTCGAAGCAGTGAGCCTTGCTCCCAATCCGGCGAACCAAATAGTCGATCAAGTTACACAATCCCTCGCCGACAGCAACTCACTCGGGCGCTATCGTTTTTTTATTAATTCGACTTCCGAACAGGTCGTCTGGATTCAATTCACCTATTACGGACTCAACGCCATTCGAGCCCTCGCGCTCGACCAAAACTACGAGGATTACGTGCTCGGGCTCTATCTCTCTCAGTCGCAATTCAACAACGGCACGTTGCACGTTACGGGCGGCCTCGGCATTTTCGGCAGCGCTGCCAGGACCGTGAAGTATGTGGACATTGAATAGCGCGTATTTGGGCTTTTCCTAAGATAGAAGCACCGATTTCCATAGCATGTTTGTCGGAATTCGTTTTTTAAGCACGGCCAGAAAAATTGTTGTATGTTTGCTGGTCTGGCTGGGGAATCAGATGCCCTGGCAGTGTCTTTCCTAACAATTAATAAAACTTCGCCATGAATACTTCGATTTGGAAGGCAGTAAGCCCTTTTAAAATGGGCTTACTTGTCGCTGCCATTCTTGTCATCTCCATTTCCGTTTCCGTCGCGCAGGACGTTCCGCGCACGATGAGTTATCAAGGCATTGTGCAGGGCTCCGATGGCAAGCTGGTTAAGGACGGTTCCTACGCCCTTACCGTACATCTGTATTCCGATAAAGACGGTTTGCAGGAAGTCTGGAACGGTACGTATACGACCCAGATTTCCGGCGGTCTTTTCAATATTTTACTCGGCTCGGGAAGCGTGCCGCTGCCGGACGCGATCGGGCTCAATCGCCCGCTTTGGATCGGAACCCAAATCGACGATAGTCCGGTCATGAAACCGCTTGCTCCGTTATCGGCTTCGCCCTATGCTTTGGCCATTCCAAATAATTCCGTTACTGCGGAAAAGATCGCGGCCAATTACGTCGGTTCGATTTCGGTGAACGGACAAAAGATTACCTCGAAAGGCGGCGATGTGAATTTTACCGGCACGAATGGACTATCGCTCCAATTCGATCCCGTTGCAAATGCGATCGTCGTGACTGGAAACAACTCGAGTACGACTGGCGGTAAGGGCGATCATATTTTATCGAATGTTGTGCATAGCGTTACGGGGACGGCCAATCAGGTGCTCGTCAACGGAACGAGCGGAGTGCAAAAATCGGACGATGTAACACTTACACTGCCGCAGAGCATCAATACCACTTCTTCACCTACCTTCACGAATCTTACATTGTCATCCAATGCAAGTGTTGGAGGAACACTCGGAGTAACGGGGCAGACGACGACGCATGGCGTCACGAATACCGGACTTATAACCACCGATTCGCTCCATGTTAACGGCGGAATGACAATCGTAGGCAGCGTACATGTGGCTGGCGGTATCGATACGCTGGTTTCTGATGGACCGATCGAATCCGGCAATACACTCATTATGGACGGCACATCGACCCCACGGGCTCTTTCGTCCGATTTAGGGTTGAATATCCTCACTGGTTTTGGTAATGTTACCGTTATTCCTGCTCCCGGGTCCGAATTTGCGTCTTCGTCGGTCTTCGATATGCTCTCGCATAATATTATCAATGTCAGCGATCCGATCCACGCGCAGGATGCGGCCACAAAAAACTATGTGACGAACCAAATTGCGACCCAAAGCGCAAATCTTTCAGTGGAAACGACTAACCGTGTTAATGGGGATGCCACAAACGCTTCTGCGATCACTGCGGAAACGAATAACCGTATTGCTGGCGACGCCACGAATGCTTCGGCGATTGCGACCGAAACGACCAATCGTACTAGTGGCGACGCCACAAATGCTTCTGCGATTACGACCGAAACGACCAATCGTACTAGTGGCGACGCTACGAATGCTTCAGCGATTACATCAGAAACGAACAGTCGAATCGCTGGCGATGCCACGAATGCCACGGCAATTACGACCGAGACGACCAATCGTACTAGTGGCGACGCCACGAATGCTACTGCAATTTCGACGGAAACGACACGGGCGGAAGCTGCCAAAGCCTCTGCCATGAAGACCTGGGTTTCGGTACCGGCAACATCTTCGTCCAGCGGCCACCCAGGAGATATCGCTCAGGATGCAAACTACATGTACATTTGCACCGCGACGAACACATGGAAACGGTCGCCGCTTTCAAGTTGGTAAGTCGCATTCTTGCCAAAAGCCGATTTCCTTCGAAAATTAACAGAAGCCCCGCTAAAAGTGGGGCTTCTTCATTCCGGTCACGGTGTTAGAAAAATGAGCAGTTAACAATGAGTGTTAAAAATAGAAGGATTATCTCTCTATTTTGAATGCTTCCTGAACCATGCCTGAAGTTTTTATCTCGTATTCTCGCAGGGATTCCGATTCGGCTACCGAACTTTCGGAACAGCTCGAAGCGGCTGGAATTTCGGTATGGATCGATCAGAAAGGGATCGATCTTGCGACCAATTGGTCGGGCGAGATCGTCAATGCGATCGAAGAATGTAAAGCGTTTCTCGTTATTCTTAGCACGGCCTCGGTCGAATCCCATAATGTGGCCAAGGAAGTCTCGATCGCTTCTGAACTAAAGAAAAAGATTCTTCCCATAGAAGTTACGGAGATGGTCGAACTTAGCCGCGACCTCCGTTATCATCTGGCAGGTCTTCAACGGGCTCCGATCTCGAACTTCAAAGCAATTCTGCGCGGGCTGGCCCGGCTCGGATTGGATCCCAACCGATTGACCGCTCATCCAAGCGCTTCCCCAACTGCGATTGGAGGCCACCGTGAAAATGCTGGTGCGGCGCCTACGCAGCTTTCTCCGCCGCGCGCAGAAGATGCTCCCATTCCGATGACCGATTCGAGAAAGAGCCTTATGATCCTGCCATTCGAGGACCTTTCCCCGATGCGCGACCATGAGTGGTTTGTCGATGGAATTGCGAGCGAGCTTATCTCCGCGCTCTCCGGTATTAAGTCCCTGCGGCTCAGCAATCACCAGGCAACGAAAGAATTTAAAGTATATAAAGGCAAGCTATCGGACTATGCCTGGGAGATGAACGTCCGGTATTTTCTTCAGGGAGCTGTACGGAAAGCTGGGGACCAGATCAAGATCACCATGCAACTGCTCGATGTGGAGACCGGCGAGCATCTATGGCAGGACTCGCTCCGAGGCTTGATGGACGATATCTTCGACATTCAAGAGCAGGTCGCGCTTAAAGTGGTCGAGGGGTTTAAACTTCATCTTACGAAAACCGAAGCCAAACAATTAGCCGATCGCGGAACAGAGAACGTCGATGCGTATGAATTATTCCTGAAAGGAATGGAATACTATGAACGCCGGACGCGAGAGCACCTGCATTATGCGATCCAATTATTGGACGAGTCGCTCCAGCTCGATCCCGGGTTTGTACGTGCCTATTTCCAAAAGGCGATGATGCTCTCGGAGTTATACCGGATTTACGATCGCAATCCCGCGCATTTGGAAGAGGCCGAGCGTTTAGCCATGAAAGTGAAAGCGATGGGCCCCCATTTTGTCGCGATTCACAATGCATTACGGGCGGTCTATCTTCAGCAACATCGGCTGCCCGAAGCGGAAGCAGCCGCGCGGAAGTTCATCGAGCTCGCGCCGGATAATGCCGATAGCCATTTTTCGCTCGGCTTCTTTTATTCCCAAATCGATGAACCGGCCAAAGCCATTCCATATTTCGAAGAGAGCATTCGATTGGACCCGGATTTCCTTGTCGCGCACTGGAACCTCGTATTGGTCTGCGACCGCGCGCACGATATTCCCCGCAAGATCAAAGCGGCGCTTCGCGCATTGCCTTCGAAAGAACGGCGCATCCGGCTGTTCCCGGACGATCAGTATGCTCGCGTCGAATATCCCAATCTCCTCTTTTATGCTGGTGACGAAGCCAAAGCCCGCGATTTCCTGAGCAGTCAGGATGCAATAACGGACGGTGTGTCGCTCTATAATCTTGGATGCCTTGCAAGCAAATTGCGGGAGTATGAGCTTGCGGTCGATCTGCTACGCCGATCGTTATCGGCGGGCATGGCGGTCGCTGAAGCGCTTCGGACCGACCCGGACTTGGATCCCTTGCGTGGCCGCGAAGATTTCGAGCAGCTCTTGAGCGGACATCACGCTAATTCTGTCGTCGCTTAAAACAACCAAGCCCCCTTGAAAAGGGCTTGAGTCTCTTAGTAGAATATCTGCTACCCAATCAAGCCCCCTTGAAAAAGGCTTGCCGCCAGCCGTTCTTCGAGCAGGCTGCGCTCGCGCGCGTTCATTGTGAGCGAGAGCGCACGCCGAAATGCCGCGGCGGATTCCGGACCGCGTCCCGCTTTGAGCAACGCATCGCCCAGCAGCGCATGATAAAGATAATATTCGTTGAGCGGCTGCGCATCGTCAACGATCCCGGAGAGCAGTTCGATGGCAGCCTCGGGCCCATGTACCTGGCCGAGCGATACCGACATGTGAAGAGCAACGATTGGATTTGGTTTTAGCGCGTAAAGCCGTTTGTAAAGTCCGAGGATCGCGGGCCAGTCTGTCGCTTCGTACGAAGGAGCGGTA
Source organism: Kapaibacterium sp. (SeqCode) (assembly GCA_035552495.1). Classification (GTDB taxonomy): domain Bacteria; phylum Bacteroidota; class Ignavibacteria; order Palsa-1295; family Palsa-1295; genus PALSA-1295. Next base: position 7,383 of record DASZLH010000112.1, read on the forward strand.
ACATGCAAGGATTGAATGATGGCTTCCAGATGATAGTGCGAAGTATGAATATCCGGTTCGGAGCCGGTAAGATAGTCGAGGCCGTGCTCGATTAGTTCGGAATTCCATTTGGAGCGGTCCTGATGGGAGAGCAGCACAATATCGCCATGCTCGTCGGTTCGTGTCTCGAACCGGGCAGCATGGAACGACATGAGTGCGACCAGCGCAAGGGCTTCGGGGGAGCATAAGTCCGGTCGTGAAACAACCAACAGCGTAAGACGCAACGCTTCGAGGCAAAGATCGCGCTGTACGAGACCTTCACTATCGGTCCGTTTATAACCTTCGTTAAAAAGAAGATAGAGTGAAGAGAGCACGGCAGCCCTGCGGCTTTGCAATGCGTTTCCGGCCGGTGCTTCGAGCGACACATGATGCTCGCGAAAATATTTTCGGGCGCGCCCGAGACGCTTTTCGATCGTCGCTTCCTGCACCAGGAATGCGCTGGCGATTTCGCGGACGCTGAATCCGCAGAGCGTCTTGAGCGTCAGAGCGATTTGTGATTCGAGTGGAATCCCCGGGTGGCAGCAGGCAAACATCATCCGAAGTTCAGAATCTTCAATTTCCCACGCAAGGAAATTGCGTTCGAGTTCGAGCGAAGCGGTCGCGGCCCTCATGCCGGGAAGAACTTCCAGCGATTGCTCATCGAGCGTTTCTTCCTGAGCACGGTGCCGGCGTCGGATGCGATCGACGGCTTTATTTTTAGCAACGCGGTGCAGCCATGCCGTCGGGTTTTCCGGTACGCCTCGGAACGACCAATCCCTTAGGGCCGCCAGCAATGCATCCTGAACGATGTCCTCGACCGAATCGAGACGAGCAAGCCCAAATGCGCGCGTAAGAGATGCAGCCAGCTTTCCCGACTCTTTGCGGAATAAGTGCTCGACGACTTCGTTAACCTGCGCACTCATCGAAACTCAATGGTTACTTCTTTTTCTTTTTGGAGGGTTTTGCGTTTGGATTGAAGTCCAGCGCGAGATGGATCCAGAAATCAAAATCCTTTTTCGATCTAACGTTTTCTTCGCTTACATAGACGAACCCCATCATAGGGCGGCCTTTGATCATCATGAGCCGCACGCCTTCTTTTTCCATCACCGTCGTTTGGACTTCTGGATCGATGCGGCACATCAGTTCGTCCCCGCTGACGCCAACGCACATTTTTCCGTTCACCATAAAGGTGATTCCGCGAAACATTTTCTTTTCTTCGACATCCGAAATACCTGCAAATGCTTCGCGGACGCGCTTCGTCAGTGCTTCATTGTATGCCATCGGTCCTTCTGTTTATAATAGGGCTCGCGGTTCTGTTGTATCTTTTGATCGACCTGATCGGCAAGCCATTGGAAGTACTCGCCAAGATAGGGATCGGGGAGCTTCATGCGCATGTCCTCGAAGACTGGTTTGTATTTTGCCCAGGTGGTGGATACGAACGAGCCGATCGTCTTATCGACGAGATCGAGATCGATATAGCGTTCGAATACCAGCATTCCGAGGGATTCCATCTGCTGGGAGCCTTGTATCAGCATGATCTGCTGGTCCGTCGGCATGGTAAAGAATTCTTCCTGCGTCTTCGGCATTGCGAGGACGCGCATGAAATGGATCGTTTCGGCAAATTCGCGGGTGTTAAACACGCGCAGCGTTTCGAGCGTCAGGCGTTCCCGTCGGTCGCGCTGGGCGGCTTTTACTTGCGCGATGCCAAAAATAAGACCCACCACGAACGACAGCGCAAGCGCAATATTAGCGATAAGTTCGATCGTTATTCCCATCGTTATTAAATATTCCGCTTGAACAAACGCCAAACGCCCACGGCAAATGCCGGGGCGTTGACAGGAAATGGACTTCGCCGATTACATCGGAGCCACGGGCCGGACTTCGACCGATCCACCCGTTTCAAAAACCGGGCAGCCTTTTGCGAGCTGAGCGGCTTCGTTCAGGTCCTTGGCTTTGACGATGGAATAGCCGCCAATGACCTCTTTGCCTTCAGCGTATGGTCCGTCGGTAATTACGCCGCCGGTTGCGACGTGTTTGCCTTCACGCTGGAGCGGCGCACCGAAATCCTTGAGCTTGCCTTCTTCGCTCAGCTTTCCCATCCAGGTTTGCCAGCGTTTCATCTGTGCTTCCATGACTTCCGGCGATGGCTTGCTTCCGTCGCTCATACCGCCGCGATAAAGGAATACGAATTCATTCATAATATTTGTAAAAAAGTGATTTGATGATTCCGAAAAGAACACGTGTATCGTGCCTTCTGTGTCTATATCGTCCGCCCATTCGAAAGCCGGACAAAAAAAATCCGATTCCTGAAGACACCGGAATGAATCCGTATATTTGTGCTAAAGAGTTGCACAATTTCTTAACTTGTTCTTTAAAATCATGTCACATCTTACTAAAGTCGCCTTCTGCGTTTTCTGTTTTTTTATGCTGACGTTTTTTTACTCGTCCAATGCGGCAGCTCAGCATAATGACCCACCGTCCGGTCAGTTCGGTTTGGGAGTCTATGCTATTTCAACTTCGCTTCCAAGCGGATTGGAAGGCACCTACGCAATCAACCAAAATGTGCAGGTGGGCACCGGCTTCTCACTCTCTGTCAATAGTGGAATTTACGGCAGCGGGACCGTTATTCTGTTCAGTCCTTTTGCCCGCTATCTTTTCAGTTCCAGCGTCAGCCCGTTTTTGCAGGGTGGCTTGCAGGTGCTCTCTGTTGCGAGCAGTTCGAATGTCGGGATTTTTCTTGGAGGTGGAGTCGGATATTATCTGGATCGAAAAGTTGGAGTTACCGCCGGAGTCGATATACTCAACACATTTTTCAGTCCTTCGGGTACGGCGTTCGGCTGGGGCATCGTTCGTGTCGCAGCAGACTGGTTCTTTTAGGAAGTCGGAGAAATCACTCCAAGACAGGCATAACGGGGGAGGAGTTTATCGTAACATTACGCAAGCGTTACATTGAACATAACTATGCACATATCGACAAATACCGAATTTGGAATTACCAGTGTAATTCAATTCGGTTCTTGCCGGTGTTGCAACCAGCATTGGTGTTGAAGGCTCCGCCAGAGGTACTTATGAAAGTGGCTACAATATTACATTTGCAAGTGATGCCATGTCCGATATGAATGAAAAGGCGCATGAAAATAGTCTTACTGTTATATTTCCAAGAATTGGTGAATTAGATTCAACCAAGGCCATTCTGGAATATCTCCCTTGAGCTTAGGCGACCTTTAACAAGGCTCTCACTTCAATTTGACTTCTATAGTCTAAATTTTTAATTCTTTAAAATCCAACAAGAATATGACTTCCGAAACAATCACACTTATCGCCAATATCGCGCTCGCCGTGTCGGCCATCATTGCTTTGGTATTTGGCATCGTACAGGTCAAGACAGCGACACGCGACCGACAGGAAAAGTTTACGCTGGAGGCGTTGCGTAATTTCAACACACGGGAATTTTCTGAACTCATGAATTACGTTACCGCACACGAAATACCCCCTACACACGAGGACTGGCAAAAACTTCCTGCGGACGAAAGGATTATTATCACACAGTTTGCACAGGAAATGGAATCGCTCGGCATTCTTGTCGCAGAACGGCTTATTAATATTGAGCTCGTGGATAAAACTATCGGTTCGCTGGTTTCGATTGCCTGGGATAAGTATAAAGTCATGATAGACGATTCACGCAAGAAACGACCCGATCCTTTCCTGTGTGAATATTTTCAATGGCTGGCTGAACGCATAGATGAAAAGATGCGCATTGCTCCTCGCGAACCATTCTATTTAAAATAAACAAAGTATCAGAACGAAAACTAAAAAAACAACGACATGAAAAACATCCTGATAATCCTTTTGGATCTTATAGAGGGGCAGGCTGATTTGATATACATTTCGCACGACCTGATGTTTTGGGGGCGAGAAACGTTGACGGATGAAGCTTCATTGAAAAAATAATCAATTAAAGATCAATGTTTTAATTGACTATTTGTATCACAATGCGGAGAGGGAGGGATTCGAACCCTCGATAGCAGTTTACCTACTATGACGGTTTAGCAAACCGTTGCCTTCAGCCACTCGGCCACCTCTCCGGGGAAAATATGAAATATGAAGTATGAAATATGAAAACGAAGAAAAGACTTCATATTTTACAGTTGCCCTTAAACCATGTTCGATGAGGTCTCGTTTCTATAGAAATGGTCTCAGGCGAGGGTAACGATAAAGCGAAGATTCCTGCCTCATTACTGTTACCAGTTACTCGACACACCTTTACGATATAAACCCAAACCTATATGACAACAAATAATCGCATCAGGACTTTTGTAATGCTTACAGCTTTGGCCGGCCTTAGCGCGTTGCTTTCCTGCTCGAAACAAGAGCAATCGGGCAATACGAACGATACTGCTCTGGCAACTACAGCAGCCGTTAAACAGGGCCAGGGAAGAGGATTGGTGCAAGCCATCGACTCATCTGGCAAAAGCGTCACGCTCGATCACAATGACATTCCCGGGATTATGGATGCTATGGCCATGTCGTATCCGGTCGAGAGCCCACAGCTCCTGCAAGGAGTAAAACCGGGCGATTCCGTCATCTTTACTTTGAAGGAGCCAGAACCAGGAGAGTATGTTGTTTCGGCAATTTCAAGTATAAAGCATTGATAGCTGTAATGAGTGATGGGTAACGTGTGATGAGTCGTTTTACTCGTTGCACGTTACTCACCACTCGATACTCTGAAACAGCCGGCTTTCACTTCTTCTCCGGCACGCCATCGTCATAAGAAATCCCGATGTGGCTCTTGACTACGGATTCACCTTGCTTTATACGCTGATCGGAGTACCAGTCATCGCCGTGGCCCAAGTCGATGAGCATTCCGAGCGAACCGGCGTGGCGAGGTTCGATCCAATTGCCGCCGCCCTGGGAATCGGTGGTATCGCTTTGATTGCAATAATATTTATCGTCGCCCTGCGAGTCGAGCAAATATCCGAACGAGACGAAAAATCCACACCCTTGTCCGGCGCCAGAGCAACGATAGGTATCTTTTCCTTCCCAGTCCTCCAGGCACCCGCTCGACCAATCGTGCGCGTTGCCCTGTTCGAGCCAGGCGTAGGCATCGTAACTATCGTCGCCGGAATCGTCCAGCAATGCGCCGAAGGAAAGATGAATACCGCTTCCCTGCGAGTATTGGCCGGCGGAATAACGGTCAGCACCCTGCCAATCGTGGAGAATTCCGAGTGCGTACCAATAGCTTCCGCCCTGGCTGAAAATACCGGCATCGTACACGTCGTCGCCTTGCTTATCGCTCAAAAGTCCGATGCCGCCATCGGTGCCGACACCGGTGCTCCATGGCCGCATTCCGAATCCAAATCCCTGCGACATTCCTACGTGCGCGCGGTTGGGCCAGCGATCGTCCGGATATTTCCACCCGGCGCGATACGAATCGTTTCCGGAGCGATCGAGCAGCATGCCGAAGCCCATGGTGTATGCAAAACCTTGCGAATATACATCAGAGATGTAATGATCGGAGCCAGCATGATCGTAGAGCAATCCAATGCCGAGCATCGCCGCGCCCTGAGCGCACCAATGCGCGGTGTAAATATCATCGCCGCCAAAATCGGCAAGAATGCCGACGCCTAAGCATCCCGCGCCCTGTGTCCAACGGTCTCCCCGGTAGGTATCGTTGCCGTTGCAATCGACGAGCACATCTACGCATCCAACGCCGGAAGCAATCGGACCATTATACACATCGTTTCCAGCGAGGTCGGCAACGAATCGAATCTTTCCCGGCTTGCAGGGCGGAAGGTCGTACACATCGTCGCCGCCAATATCGAGAATAAACGCAAAGTCGCCATAATAGCGGTTCGGTCCCGCGCCGCCAATGACACATCGGCCTTCAGGCGTATTCCATGTCATAAGCACATCGCCATCGACGCCCGGAATTTTGGTAGTAAGTGGTTTCGTATTTGTCCACTGGGCAGCAAATGCTTTGGTCCAATTCGTATCGGAAAGAGCTGCCAACATTCGTGCTGCGGAAACTACATTCGCAAGGGTGACTTTATCGGCATCACCTAATAATCCCGTCAGCATTTTTTCCGCGTTTGCGCGCGCCTTCAGCTGTAACACCGGGTCCTTAATCGAATCGACCGGGTCCTCCCAGTTCGTATCGGTATTGAGTAATTCGGAAAGACCGTATGCAACGGTGCCAAGCTTGGAGCGAATGGGCGCATACGCCAGATCGAGTAGCGATTGCGTTTGGCCAAAATAATTATTCAATTCGGAGATAGTTGCAGGTAATGTGAAATGCGGCAACCGAGGAGACAAGCAGCCGAGTTGGAATGCGGCAGCGCCGATTGCCCCGGACATTCCCTGTCCGCGACCCAAGCTATCCCAGACGCTTTGATCGATGAGCCTCGAAAGCGCTCCCACGCGCGTCGGATGATGATCGAGATAGGTGACTGCATTGAGCCGATACGGATTAGGCCGATTTGCAAATGGCTCGTCGCAAAAATCGAGATCGGCGACGCCGGCGATCTGTTTCGCGATCGAATCGGCCCAGCCGGTCAGGCCTTTCTCGGCGAGCGTTCGCTCCATCCAGGAATTCTTACGGAGCGGACCAAGTCCTGCATAATCCGAATAAGTCATAGCAGGAATCCGGTGGCCTCCAAATAGCGGGACGGGGAGTATCATCGTTCTTCCGCCACGAATAATCTGGAATTGCATCGTGTCGCCGATCTTCATGGTGCTAAGGCGGGTATTCAATACGTCCGTACCACCATAAATGGAATCCTGGAGCGTCTTGCCATCGACCCGTAGCACAATATCGCCCATCATTAGCCCCGCGCTATCGGCGGACCAATGTGGCGAGAGGTGCCAGATGCGGTTTCCCTTGAAATTATCTTTGCCACCCGTGAGAAGCTTGACGGAATCGGCGGGAACATCGTTAAAATAAATCCCAAGTCTAGGCCGTATCGGAGGTAAGGGGCTCTCCTGCACATACGGCGGGAAATCGACATAGTTCAATGAATGATCGATCAAACTATCGGTGGAAGGCTGCGCGGAAGCCGATAGCATCGTAAGCGATGAATGCGCAACGATAAGCACAACGGCGATGAGGATTATTCGCATAAAAAAGTCGATTGATAATGAGTAACAGGTACTGAGTAACACATTGGGCGCAGGCCGCCCTGACGGATTCACGGAGCGTTACCTATTACGCGATACGCCTTGCGAAAAAAACAATTTATTCCGTCTTCGAACGCAGCGGATTACGGACGCCATCGTATTTCACGAGCTTCGCTTCGATCTCACCGATCAAAATTTTGGAAGACATTTTTACCGGCATATGATTGTCGTCGTCGGTCATCCATATTTTGATCGAGCCATCATTCTTGAACAGGCCGCCCTGGACGACCATCGGCTCGATGACCGAGCACTCGAATGTCCCGGCGTCGGTCTCGACCTGCTGATGTCCCAGGACGCGGACATCGAGCGGATGCGTTTTGCCATCGAAGAAATTCTGGAGGTGAATCACATCGCCTTTATGGGAACGGGTTAAATCGAGTGTCCGCACATAGTAAAAAGCGCTGACAATATCGTGTACGTAAGGGGGCGTTTTATAGGTATTGCCATCGCTAGTCTCCGCCGTTTGCTCTTCGGGATCGAAAAACGCGTTATAATCCTTCGAATAATTTCCTTCCCGGACGTGCTGCTCGAATCGCCACGGAAAAATCCCATCGACGTCCATGAAGGTCAGGTAGCGGTCCCGCACTTTGAAAACCCAATCGAAGGTCGATGCCGAGTTGGCCTCCACGCGCGTCTCATACGTCTTACGGCCATTTACATACTTATAGCCAGGGATGGACATCACGGCCTGACCCGCCGTGAT
>DASZLH010000113.1:0-3823 GCA_035552495.1 Kapaibacterium sp. (SeqCode)
GCGACGTTCAGCTTGGGAAGCTGACATTCTACCACTGAATTACTCCCGCACATTCGAACTAAGCCTATAATACAAGCGCAGCGCGAGATACAAATTTGAGTTGCGTCAGAATCGTTTCGTATTTCATCGGGAATATACAATCGTCAAAGACAGACAAAAAAAACCACGACTCTCATCGTGGTTTTATACATCGCGCGCGTAACACTCGGATAATTATACCAATAAGGTGCGAATCTTATTTCGGTTTGATAGCAGACGAACGATTCCCATCGAACGTCTTGGACGATTAGCATCATTGCTGATGGATCGTCCCAACGGAAATGAAGACTCCGGATCTATCATAATGAGTGTCCCGCGCGATCATTCACCGAATACAACCCGCATATCTCGCGCCACGTTCGCGTGCATCAAAAAATTATTTGAGATAATTTTTAAGATCGAAAACCATATTCTGACCACCGGTCCTCTACGCGCTGCCGAACCTCATCCGTCATTTCGCATGGGTTCGGATAGCCTAGTTTCCACGTCGCATCGATTCCCATTATACCTTCATATACTGGTGACGAACCTACGAGTGTGCTGCGTGTAAAGATCACATCTCGCGCCGCATCGAAGCGTGTGAATATCCCCCAAATTATTTCGAGATCGCTATGAAGATCGACGTCCTCACTCACGGCAGCAACGATCTTCACACCCTTTGGTAGTTTCTCGATCGTACTTTCATGGACTAATTTTTCGATGATTTCACGACCAATAGTTTTATGTATCGGGGTAAATTCGTTCTCTTGCCGGTTCGCCGAATTCTGGTTTGCGCGAAAAGCGCCCTCGACTTTAACGATCAATAAAGTCTCTTCGAGCACGGTCCATTCGCGAATGCGGTAATCGAGATTTTTGAGATCTTCCGGAGTTCTTCCTGTTCGTTCATAAAATGGACTGGGAATTCGCGGCGGATAATTGCCTCCGCTGGCGGTCGTCGGAAGTTTTTCTGTCGCATCGAGTAGCATTTTGCTGCCCAGGTTCATGGTGTAGCTCGTAAAATCGAGCGTGTCCATAGCGACATTTGGAATCAGGAGAAAATCGTAGTGTGGATCGAAGTGATCGCGGATCGAGCGAAGCAGGGCTCGAATGCTGCGATTATTCACCTGCGAATTCACGACGATCGCGCATTTCGTGAGCGAGAGTTGCCCGTCCGTCGCAACGGAAAGCGCGGTTTTCATCGCCTCCTTAGCGTAACGCTGGGCAGCGGCAATACCGAGCAAATTGTGAAATCCGGCTTCATAGAAAGCCCATATATCACGGACTTCCGTATGCGTCAGCCGCGCAAGCGGACCGAGAATAAGCTGGTTGACATCGCCCAGCCATTTATCTTCCATGGGCGGCTTGCCCACGACCGTCGCTGCAAATACGGCCTTCGGCAAATGGCTGATCGCGCCAATTTTAAAGACCGGAAACATTCCGGCATGAGAGTAATGTCCGAAGTGATCGCCAAACGGTCCTTCCAGCCGCCGCTCCGAGGGAGCTACGATTCCTTCCAATAAAAACTCTGCATAAGACGGGACATCGATCGAGATGCTTTTGCCGCGTGTCATGGCGGTCGGGCGTCCACGAAGAAATCCGGCGAACATTACTTCATCAATACCTTCCGGCAACGGTGCGATGGTAGCAAGGAGCAGCGCGGGATCGGTCCCCACAGCGACTGCAACTTCGAGTGGCTTACCCGATGACTCCGCCCGATGATAATGAAAGCCGCCGCCTTTTTGGATTTGCCAATGCATTCCGGTTTCGGAGGGACCAAACACTTGCATTCGATACATTCCTACATTCCGTTTACCAGTATTAGGATCGTACGTAAACACCTGCGGCAGCGTAATAAAATTACCTGCATCGTCAGGCCATGTTTGCAGTATTGGAAGCTGCTTCAAATCGGGAGCATCGAAAAAATGCCTCGGTTCTTCCGGACTCGTTCGTCGAATACGCGAAGCCAAAAGACGCGGAAGCAATGGCCGAGCGGCATTCCAGGCACGTCTGGGCTTGGGTGGCAGAAGTTGCTCGACCACATGCAGCAGCGAATCGCCGAGTTTTCCGGGATCTTCGCCAAGAGCAAGCTCGACCCGCCGGTCGCTTGCAAGTACGTTCATAACGAGCGGAAACGCCGAGCCTTTTATCCGTTCGAAGAGTAGCGCCGGCTTGCCTTCCCGCATGGCGCGCACGGCAATTTCGGACGCTTCGAGATACGGATCGACTTCCGCAGTAATGCGGTGCAGCTCACCCTCCCGTTCCAGGCGAGTCAAAAATTGAGTAAGGGTGTCGAAGCCACGCTGCTCTTTCACAAGAAAGTAGAATTAGTCCAGCCAATCGTCCCAACCGCGACCGGAACACATGATGCATTCTTCACTGTCCAGGGTACCTTCTCCCTCGCAGAAGTCACATTGCACCATGATACGGTCGATCGCAAAACGGTCACCTAAATTAGTAACATAATACCGCTTGGTATGATGGCCTTCCCCTTCGGTTATGAAGGAAACGGTATCGTCGTTTTCGTCGATCGATCGAACAATATTGGGAATCGTTGCCCAATGCACATCGGCATCCTTGCGGCGGTCCAGAAAATATTCGCCGAAGAACGGGCGCAGTTCTCTCTGCCACGTTTCTTCCCAATCGAGTTCGTGGCGCTGTTTGGTAGTAAAATATTGTTCGAGAAATTCGCGAGCGTTCATTATTCCAATTCCTCTGCGCGCCATCCATTTCCTATCTCGACGCCGACATGGTGCAGCACCTTATTTACGAACCCCTGCACGTATTCCTCTACACTTGCCGGCACAAAATAAAGCGGAGGAGAGATCGGCATTACGATCGCTCCATTCGCCGATAATTCCGCGCACTGCCGCAGTGTAATCGTCGAGAGTGGTGTTTCTCGAACGCAAATAATAAGTTTGCGCCGTTCCTTCAAACACACGGCGGCTGTTCGAGTAATAAGGGTATCGCCAATACCGGAGGCGATTTTTCCGATCGTACTCGTCGTTGCCGGAATGATCACGAACGCATCGAGCGTATTCGTACCGGATGCAAGTGGAGCGGTAAGGTCGCTATCTAAAAAACTTTTCTTATAAAATGGAGCAAGCTCGGTAAGAGGATCCGAAAGGCCCAGCTCATCTTTTAAAACTGCTTTCCCCCACTTCGATGCAATCAGAAATTTCTCGTGCGGGCATCGCTTTAAAAAATCGACGGCATACACAGCGCCGCTCGATCCCGTAATACCTACCGCAATACGCACCGGACGGTCCATCATGCGAGCGACACCCCCACAATCACGAAGAGCATTACCACGAAACCAAGTACTGCATTGATCTTAAAAAATGCAAGCTCGACATCCGCCGATTTTTTTTGTTCGAGATAGAGTAATATCCCTGAAATAAACAATAATACTCCAGCCGTAATACTGCCGCGAAATGCCGCCAGGTACACTGCCACGAGCACCAGGAACGAAGTAAAATGTATGAATGACGAAATCTGTAGCGCGCGCTGCGAGCCAAATTTCGCCGGTAACGAAAACAGTCCTTCACGTTTATCGAATGCTTCGTCGGAAGTGGAATAGATGATGTCGAACCCCGACGCCCAGAACCAGGTGAACAGCGAGAGCAGCACGGCCGGCAGAGCGCCCTCTATTGACGGCCGGACGGCAACATAGGCACCGAGTGGACCCAGCGCGAGCGATGCCCCGAGTCCGAAATGCGCGAGCGAAGTGAACCGCTTCATAAAAGGATAGAGACCGAAGATCGCAATAGGAATCGGTGAAAGCGCAAGACAAACGGGATTCAGAAGC
>DASZLH010000114.1:0-7007 GCA_035552495.1 Kapaibacterium sp. (SeqCode)
ATTGAGCATCCAATTGCCGTTGTTAGGAGATTCAGGATGGCATCGAACGGAGTCTACTCCACGATGCGCGCAATTCTTATAGCTGCCATAGTAACTCTATGCTATACTCCTTGCTTGGACGCCCAGGACCTCGGTATTCAATATCACTTTCCCTCGAGCGGTGCTAAGTCGGTAGCTCGCGGTACCACTATCATTCTACGGCCTGGCAGTATCCTGAATCCCGGTACGATCGATACCTCGCGCATTTCCGTCTTCGGAAGCTTCAGCGGCAAACATGAAGGAACGCTTATTCTTGCCGACGACCAGAAGACGCTGGTCTTCAAGCCATTCACGCTGTTTATATATTGCGAGCGAGTCCATGTTAAGTTAAAGCCGGGGATTTTTACTGCCGATGGACTTCCTGTCGATTCGCTGGCGTTTTATTTTACGGTCCAATCTCATCCTGTAGTGGGGCAATCTTCTACTGGAACGATGACTGCTGTCCCGATCGAATCCGGCCCGATGGAATATTTGCTCGATACTTCCGAACCGGGTATAGGCTCTTTGGATCGAAATCCCTATCATTCCGATATTAACCTTGCAACGGTTTATTCGGGCACTGGCACTCCGAAAGTTCAAGTAACGGCCTCCTGTCCAATAAGCTGCGATGTCAAGCTATTCGATTCATTCGGGCGTGAGGCGGCTATGCTTGCACACGGACCGATCTCGGAAGGGGCACATATATTCAATCTTGACATGTTAGGGCTTCCGAATGGCATCTATTACTGCGTTTTATCGGGCGAGGATAGGATGACAGTTTTGAAGCAAATTTTAATCTCGCATTAATTTTTTAATTCGTCGATTATTCAGCATACGTCATCTTCATCATCGCGCGAGCGCTTGAAACGAGCGCCGCTTCGTACGCTTATTCTGTTCTTTGCCACAGCAGTTGCCGCGGGCGTGCTTCGCTCGTTGGCTCTGATGGGACTTTTGGTAATTCTCTGGGGAGCATACTTTATATTCCGATTGGCACAAGCCGTGCGACAAAAAGTCGAAGCTCGGAAACAAACACAGCGAAGCGATGAGCAAACTCAACTCATTTCGAAATGAGAAGTTTAAGTTGAATTTGTAATTTGACCAAATAGCGATATTGTGGGAAATTCATCGTTTTTGCTATCATGAAGATATATTTTTCTGATGGTATGTTTTTTGTTCCGTAGCTCGACCGTTCATTGGCGTCCAATAATAAGGAAGTATATGCGAGAATCCAAGGTGAGGAGTCATCCATTGTCTCTCGGAATTCTTGCCTTATTTCGGAATCGCTCCTGAAATTTAGCAAGCGAGTATAGAAACTGGCATCGATGTAAAAATGAGATGCTTGTTCATCCGTTTTTCTTTCGTGACATTTTACGAGTTGATATTTTATGAAGCAAAAAAGTTCGCAGAAGCCAGGCTCGGCTCGATCGAATACCCAAGCTGTATCGGCACGTCCCTCCTTCCGTGCAGAGCACGACGTGCAAAATGGCAACGCTCGGGGCAAGGAAAAATCCTCACGCGTTTCTACGCTCGGTGAAATGCCGACGGTCGCTGCAGGATCCGGGAGTATCGGGAATGGAATGGGCCAATCCGTTAATGGGAAGTCTCTTCAGTTGGGGGAAATCGATGCAAAGTCCGCCCGCAAACTTTTAAATACTCTTGTATCGGTACGCAAAGGCGATTTTTCTGCTCGGTTTGCCGTCGATGACTCGCTCTCCACTACCGATTCGCTGACCTATCGCATCGCGCAGGAGCTGAACGATATTATCGAGCTGAATCAAAATCTGGTGCGCGAACTCGAACGCACGAGCGCCATTGTGGGCAAGGAAGGAAAAATCACGCAGCGGGCGACTTTGCCACACGCTTCTGGCGCATGGGCGGTTGCTGTTGAGGGCGTGAATACGCTTATTACCGATCTCGCGCAGCCACTGACGGAAGTAGGCCGTGTTATCGGAGCGGTTGCGAAGGGCGATCTCTCGCAGTCGATGTCGCTCGAAATAGAGGGTCGCTCGCTTAAAGGAGAATTTCTTCGGACGGGCCGTATCGTCAATACCATGGTCGATCAGCTTTCGAGTTTTGCTTCGGAAGTAACGCGCGTTGCTCGCGAGGTAGGCACGGAAGGAAAGCTCGGCGGTCAGGCCGTCGTAAAGGGTGTCTCCGGCACATGGAAAGACCTTACCGATAGTGTGAACTTCATGGCCGGCAATCTTACGGGCCAGGTCCGTAACATCGCCGAAGTAACGACGGCAGTTGCCAATGGCGATCTCGGCAAGAAGATCACCGTCGATGCCAAGGGCGAAATTTTGGAGTTAAAGAATACGATCAACACGATGGTCGATCAGCTGAGCTCGTTCGCATCGGAAGTAACCCGCGTGGCCCGTGAAGTAGGAACGGAAGGAAAGCTGGGCGGTCAGGCCGATGTAAAGGGCGTCGCCGGTACGTGGAAAGATTTGACCGACAGTGTAAACTCGATGGCCGGTAACCTGACAGGCCAGGTCCGTAATATAGCGGAAGTTACAACGGCTGTCGCGAATGGAGATTTATCGAAAAAGATCACGGTCGATGTAAAAGGCGAAATCCTGGAGCTAAAAAATACGATCAATACGATGGTCGATCAGCTTAGCTCGTTCGCATCGGAAGTAACGCGCGTGGCCCGTGAGGTAGGACGCGAAGGCGAACTCGGCGGACAAGCGGAAGTGCGTGGCGTCGCCGGAACCTGGAAAGATTTGACCGACAATGTAAACTTCATGGCCGGCAACCTTACGGCGCAGGTGCGTAATATCGCGGAAGTAACAACAGCCGTTGCGAATGGAGATTTATCGAAGAAGATCACGGTCGATGCCAAAGGAGAGATCCTCGAGCTAAAAAATACGGTCAATACCATGGTCGATCAGCTTAGCTCCTTCGCATCGGAAGTAACCCGCGTGGCCCGTGAAGTAGGTACCGAAGGAAAGCTTGGTGGACAAGCCGTCGTGAAAGGTGTCTCGGGTACATGGAAAGATTTGACGGACAATGTAAATTTCATGGCCGGCAATCTTACAGGCCAGGTGCGAAATATCGCCGCTGTTACGACGGCAATCGCCAATGGCGATTTGTCGAAGAAGATCACGGTAGATGTTAAAGGCGAACTCTTAGAGCTAAAGAATACGATCAATACGCTCGTCGATCAGCTCAATTCATTCGCATCGGAAGTAACCCGTGTGGCCCGTGAAGTAGGTACCGAAGGAAAACTCGGCGGACAAGCGGAAGTACGCGGCGTCGCCGGTGTCTGGAAAGACCTCACAGATAATGTAAACTTCATGGCCGCGAATCTCACGACGCAGGTGCGCGGTATTGCACGAGTCGTTACCGCGGTCGCGAATGGTAACCTGAAACGCAAACTTGCCGTGGAAGCCATGGGCGAAATTGCGGAGCTTGCCGATACGATCAACGCTATGATCGATACACTCGCGACGTTTGCCGATCAGGTTACGACGGTAGCCCGCGAGGTAGGTATCGAAGGAAAGCTGGGCGGTCAGGCTAACGTACCGGGCGCTTCCGGAACGTGGCGCGACTTGACGGACAATGTAAACCGTCTGGCCGCATCGCTCACGACCCAGATCCGCGCTATGGCCGAAGTAGCAACGGCGGTAACGAAGGGCGATCTCTCTCGAACGATCACCGTCGAAGCAGCGGGTGAAGTCGCGTATCTCAAGGACAATGTGAACGAGATGATCCGTAACCTGAAAGATACGACGCGCAAGAACAACGATCAGGACTGGCTGAAAACAAATCTTGCCAGGTTCCAACGAATGTTGCAGGGCCAAAAAGATTTGTGGACCGTTTCGCGCTTGATCTTAAGCGAGCTCGCTCCACTCGTCAATATGCAGCACGGCGTCTTCTATATTACCGAATCGACGACGGACCAACCGCTGCTGAAATTGCTTGCCAGCTATGCTTACCGCGAGCGCAAGAACCTTGCGAACCAGTTCAAACTTGGCGAAGGCTTGGTAGGGCAGTGCGCGCTGGAGAAAGAGCGCATCGTTATTACGGGAATTCCGAATGAGTATATTAAAATCAATTCGGGCTTGGGAGAGGCATCGCCACTGAATATCGTGGTATTGCCAGTGCTTTTTGAAGGTCAAGTCAAGGCCGTCATCGAGCTAGCGAGCTTCCATCCATTTAATGACATCCACCTCGCATTCCTCGATCAGTTGACAGAATCGATCGGTATCGTTCTGAATACGATCGAAGCGAACATGCGTACGGAATCGCTGCTCGCGCAATCGCAATCGCTTACGCAGGAGCTGCAAAGCCAGCAGCAAGAGCTGACCGAAACGAATCGCCGGCTCGAACAGCAAGCTAAATCGCTGCAGGCTTCCGAAGAGTTGCTCAAGCAACAACAGGAAGAACTCCAGCAGACGAACGAGGAATTGCAGGACAAAGCCCGGTTGCTCGGCGAGCAAAAGACGGAAGTCGAGCGCAAGAACCGCGAGATCGAACTCGCGCGGACCGCGCTCGAAGAGAAGGCGGAGCAACTCACGCTCACCTCGAAATACAAGTCCGAATTCCTTGCTAATATGTCGCATGAACTTCGCACGCCGCTGAACTCGATGCTTATCCTTTCGAAAATGCTGTCGGAGAATCCCGATACTAACTTGTCGCCAAAGCAGGTGGAATTTGCCGAGACGATCCATTCGAGCGGCGCCGATCTGCTATCGCTCATCAATGAGATCCTCGATCTGTCGAAGATCGAATCGGGCATGATGGCGGTCGACATAACGGATGTATCGCTCCGAGAGCTGGAAGATGATATGCACCGCATCTTCGACACGCTGGCCCAGGAGAAGGGCCTGACGTTCGAAGCGCGAGTGCAGGAAGGCGTTCCGGATTCCATTACCACCGATTCCAAGCGGATCGAGCAAGTACTCAAGAACTTGCTGTCGAATGCATTCAAGTTCACGCATGAGGGCAGCGTTACGCTCGATATTGCTCCGGCATCTAAAGACCTTCAGTTCGATAACGAGCTGCTGAAGCATGCAGAACAGGTATTAGCCTTTTCCGTGACCGATACGGGCATTGGAATTCCCGCCGATAAGCACAAAGTGATCTTCGAGTCGTTCCAGCAAGCCGATGGTACCACCAGCCGTGAATACGGTGGTACTGGGCTGGGGCTTTCGATCAGTCGTGAAATCGCGCGACTGCTTGGCGGCGAGATTAAACTGACGAGCGCGCCCGGCGAAGGAAGCACGTTCACCATCTATTTGCCGGACGCCTATATCCCGACGACCTTCGGGTCGTATGAAGAGCAGCCGGAAGGAATATATTCCAATAATGGAAATGGTAGAATGTCGTTCGAGTCCAATATAGCGGCCCGCACGCCAGTAGGGCGCGCGACCTCGGCACGCGCCTCCCGAACATTTCATTCGGTAGAAATTCCTATTGAAATGGAGCAGGCTCCTCCCGAACCCGAAGAAATCCCGGACGATCGAGACTCGATCGAACCGGGGGACCGGGTGCTGCTTATCATCGAGGACGATGCGAACTTTGCGAAGATCGTACTCGATATGGCGCACGAGAAGGGATTTAAGGTCGTCGCTGCAAACCGAGGAGAAACCGGGTTGAATTATGCGAAGCGTTACAAGCCCGATGTCATCACGCTCGATATTTTGCTTCCGGGAATTCACGGACTTGCCGTGCTCGACCGGCTCAAACACGATCCCGCGACACGCCACATTCCTGTGAATATTATCTCCGTCGTCGATACGCTCCCTCGTCAAAAGCGAATGGGCGCGCTCGGCCACGTACAAAAGCCGGTGTCGAAGGAAGCGATCGACAAATCGCTTGACCGGATCAAAGAATTCATCGACCGGCCCGTCAAGCAATTGCTCATTGTCGAAGATAATGAGAACGAGCGAAAGGCGGTTACCGAATTATTGGGAGATGGCGATATTCAGACTACGTCCGTCGGGACGGGTGCGGAGGCGCTCGAACGATTAAAGACGGAAAAAGTCGATTGCCTCGTCGTCGATCTTGGATTGCCGGATATGTCGGGCTTCGAACTTATTCAAAAAGTCCGAAAGGATTTCAAAGAAGAAGATTTGCCTATCGTGGTGTATACCGGCCGGGAGTTAACAAAGAAGGAATCGGCCCAATTGAACAAGATGGCCGAAGCCGTTATTCTGAAGGATGTATCGTCCATCGATAAGTTGCTCGACGAAACTTCGCTCCTGCTCCATCGGGTGGAATCCAGGTTGCCCGAAGAAAAACGGCGCCGGTTGGAAAATATCCATAATGTCGATTCCGTTCTCGCCAATAAGAAAGTGCTCATTGTCGACGATGACATTCGCAATATCTTTGCGCTCACCAGTTTTCTCGAACGGCATAACATGAATGTGACCTATGCTGAAAATGGGAAAGATGCGCTCGATAGTATGCAGAAGACGACCGATATCGATGCCGTGCTCATGGACATCATGATGCCGGGCATGGACGGATATGAAACGATGCGCGAGATCCGCAAGAATAAGCGATTGAAATCGATGCCGATTATTGCAGTTACCGCAAAAGCAATGCGCGGGGACCGTGAAAAGTGCATCGAAGCCGGCGCGTCGGATTACATCACCAAGCCGGTCGATGTCGATCAATTGCTCTCGCTTCTCCGCGTATGGCTGTTTAAGTAGCTGGCAGCGAGGTAGTGGCTCCATTTATTATAAGCTCCGAATGACAATCATTCAGAGTTTCCAATCAAATGGAGCCGCTGCCAAAATCAAACTGAAAAACACCACAACCTATTGTAAATGCTTAGGTTAGGCCAATTGCGGTAGAATCTTTCGAGGTGGATTGGACAGTTTGGGAGAGACTCCTATTTCGCCCGAAGAGAGTCCTGAAGCAAGATCGCAGGATTAGGACGGCATGCTCTGGCATATACATTGAGAGCAATAATCCAGGAAACATCCGCGAGCTTCTCCTTCATTAAATTCTGCAAATACACTTAAGCAGTTAACGAAACG
>DASZLH010000115.1:0-20546 GCA_035552495.1 Kapaibacterium sp. (SeqCode)
CGCCTTTACCCGTCAGTACAACACCGAGGGTGCGGAGAACAATTGCCGCATCGAGCCAAAGCGAGATATTATGGATGTAATACAAATCGAGGATGACCATATCATTAAAGCTCACGCTGCTGCGGCCGCTAACTTGCCACAGGCCCGTCAGTCCTGGCCGGACGATGAACCGCTCCTTGTGCCAATTCGCATATTGCTCGTACTCGTATGGCAAACAGGGCCGGGGACCAACGAGACTCATATCGCCACGCAGCACATTCCAGATTTGCGGAAGCTCGTCCAGCGAATGCTTTCTCAACCAGCGGCCGATCGGGGTGATACGCGGATCATTTTCAAGTTTTCCTGTTGGGCGGCTGCCTAATCGAATATGTTCGGAGACGTGCTCGCGGTGAAGCTCGCTATCCAATCCCTGATACATCGTTCGAAACTTATACCATTGAAAGATCTCGCCTTCCTGCCCCACGACGGCCGTGCGGTAAAATAACGGCCCCTTGCTGCCAAGTTTGATAATCAGTGTCAGCACGATGAGGAATGGGGACAGCAAAAGTAGTCCGATAACGGAGCCGGTAATATCTGCGATGCGCTTAAGATACGTCGAGTAAAACCCGTGAAGGCCGTGCGATACCGGCGCGGCGGTAACATTCATAAATTCCGATGTGCTCTTGGTCACACGTTCGTGAACGACCTTAAAGTGATCGCTCAGGAGGTGAACCGGCACGCCCGTTTCGCGCGCTTCGGAAATGAGGCGCACGACGTCCTCGTACGGAAGATCGTTTTCGGCGACGACGATCTCGTGGATATTGTTGGAGACAACATATTCTTTGAGCAGCGGAAGGGTCGTCATGACAGATGCAATCGTGCCCCCCGCCGCGGTATTTCCAGTTTGATCGACGAGCGCGACCACTTCGAACGGACGCGTCTTTCCGCTAGCGGACTGCGCGAGTAATTCCTGCGCCTGCTCGCCCGCTCCGACAAGCAGAATGCGCCGCACTTCGAGTCCCGTAATCGCCGGAAGTAACATTCTACGAAATAAAACAATACGAAAGAACGAGAGCAATACGAGCGAGCAGAGTGTGAATAATAATAAGTTTATTCTACTATGCTGAATCCAATCTTCTCGAAGGAAGAAGAGGACCGCAATCAGCAACAATGCGTTAATAAGCAATGCGCGGACGAGCTGCGCAAATTGAGATATACCGGTCGAATAGACTTTTAACTTATAGAGCAGGTGCTGCCGGAAGATCAATACCAGCAAAGGAAACGAGGCATAGAGTATCCCAACACGCAGCAGATATTCATCGAGCGAATGCTTAATATCGTAATCGTCGAAGCCCGCGAAGTAGTGCAACAGCAGCGTCGCGAGTGCGGCGAGCGTGATTGCGGCCCAGTCGAGGACAAGCAAGGTAACCTTGGGCCAGCCGTGGCGCCGTATGACGGTGCGTAGTCCCACGTTAATCGTTAGGGTTATAAAAATTTAGAATAGACTCCGCCACAAACTGAATCTGTTCGTCCGTTAATTCGGGAAACATCGGCAGCGAAAGCAGCCGTTTCACGGAGGTTTCGGCGCGTGGGAATGCTCCCTCTTTATATCCCAGACTAGCAAAACAGGGCTGCAGGTGCAGCGGCACAGGATAATGCAAGCCCGTTCCGATACCAGCAGCTGTAAGGTGTTCCTGGAGCCGGTCGCGGTGGTCCGCCTGAACGACGTAAAGATGATAGACCGAAGTTGCGAGCGAATGTTCCTTCGGCAGATGAATGTTCGGACAGCCGTGCAGTAACTCTCGGTACCGTGCCGCATGATTTCGTCGCAGCCGCGTCCAGCTTTCGAGATATTCGAGCTTGACATTGAGAATGGCTGCCTGCAATGCTTCGAGGCGGTAGTTATGCCCTGCAACGATATGCTGGTACTTCGTTTCGGAGCCGTGATCTCGAAGGAGCCGCATTTGCTTTGCGAGGTCTGGATCGTTCGTGATGACCGCTCCCCCTTCCCCATACGCGCCGAGATTTTTTCCCGGATAAAAACTAAAACAGGCTGCACGACTCGAAGCGCCAACGGACTCACCATCGAATGTTGCAAGATGGGCCTGCGCGGCGTCTTCGACGAGTGCAATCTGGTAGCGGCCGGCAATATGCCGGAGCGCGTCCATCCGAGCCGGTTGCCCATATAAATGGACCGGAATGATTGCTTTCGTCCGTTGGGAAATCCGGCGTTCGACTTGCTCGACATCGATATTATAATACTCGTCGCAATCGACAAAGACGGGCTTTGCGCCGCATAATACAATTGCTTCTGCCGTCGCTATAAATGTGTTGACCGGAAGAATGACCTCATCCCCGCTTTTCACGCCAAGCGCCCATAGCGCGAGATGGAGCGCCGAG
The DNA here is from genome assembly GCA_035552495.1 of Kapaibacterium sp. (SeqCode). GTDB lineage: Bacteria > Bacteroidota > Ignavibacteria > Palsa-1295 > Palsa-1295 > PALSA-1295. The sequence goes on from DASZLH010000115.1 coordinate 2,380, forward strand.
GTGCCATTGTTGGTCGCGATGGCATCGGTCGCATGATGCGCGCGTGCAAATCGTTCTTCGAAACGCTTTACTTCGGGACCGAGTATAAACTGCCCGGAATCGAGCACGCGCGTTATAGCACCTGCAATTTCACTTTGAATGGAGGAGTACTGATTTTTTAGGTCGAGAAACGGTACGGTCATCGATAAATATTTTTAAGTCGCTAACTCCGGGCTCATGCTTTGCAGAATGCCTTTTAATTCTTCTTCATTCAGCACGAGCGATTCTTTACCTTGTATCAAACGCTGTTCATACGATAGCCGCGCGCCGAATCCCATGAAGACAAACAAATATTGCGTGAAAACATAGAAGTAAAAAAAGGTATTATCATTCGTGCAGCTTACCGCGAACATAACCGGCGTCATAATCAGGATCGCTTTGAAAGGAAAATAGGACTTCATACCCTTCCCCAAAAACAGCCCGCGAACGAACATATCGGCGAGTCCCAAATAGAACAGGACCAGCCCGATCATGCCGCCATCGAAACGAATGCGAAGGTATTCATTGTGCGGCGCCCCGACGAGCGTAATATTGTTCGTGAGCCAGCGAGCATAATCTTCCGTGCCGCCCGCGCCATATCCCCAGAGCGGCCCCTGCTCCGCCTTATCCTCGAAATACTTTTGAAAAAAGCTGCGGCCGCTATCGCTCATATTAAGCGATTCGTCGGTATTGAGAAATTTATGACGCGACGGTAATATAAATAAAATACTGATTAATACGGCAAGGACGACAGACCCGATCACCGCGAACCGAATATTTCGCCGATAAGCAATTGCAAGGAGCGAACCAACGATGAACATGATGGTCGGAGTTCGGCTGGCCGAGAGCAGCAGCAGCAACACATCGACCACATACAGTACGAGGGACATGACCTTAAATCGCTCCATCATCTGCATCATCAGGATGATGCCCATCGTCGCATAAAAATATGCGGTGACGGTCCGATATCCAATAACTCCTTCGGTCATTGCACCGTCGCCTTTAATCACGGCCCAGCCGGTGTACGCGTTATACAGATCGAAAACGGCTACCGCTATATTGATCCACAAAATCCATTTGAAATATCGCTCGATATGGAAATCGTTTTGGATCAGGTTGAACGCAATGAGATATAAAATAGAGGGGAAGGCAAGTTCCAGAACCGTCCGAACGCCGGTCGAAACATTGTTGGACCACCCCAGCGACACAAAATAGTAGATCAGAAAGACCCACCATAATTTTGGCGAATATTTCCAGGCACGCCGCCGCTCGGTTCGACTTAATTTTTGCCACATCATGATGCAAACGACCATGGGCAGCACGCCGCTAAACAGCTCGACTTCCGTAAATCCTAAATTGATGTAAATACTTTTGAAACCAAATATGATATAAAAGACCGGCGTCGCGAACGACCATAATAGCGCGTAGGGACGGTCGGTCTTCGAAATGAGACCGATCAGCACGAGCAATAGCGCTATGGCAAGAAGATCATTCACGGGGCGAGGACACTCCTATAAATTTCAATCTGCTTTTTTGCAATAATATCATTGGTAAAGTGCCTGGAGACTCGAAGCATTCCAGCCTGGGAAAGCCGCTGCCATTCCTCCTGGTTAACTGCAAGTATATCGAGTTGTGCTGCAAGTCCCTCCACATCGCCTTCCGGAAAAACATATCCGGCATCTCCGATCACATTCGGAATCTCGCCGGAAGACGAACCTACGACCGGGACTCCTGCTGCCATAGCCTCCAATAAAATATGCCCAAATTGCTCGACCCATTGCGGTGTGGTGCGGCTGGGCAAAATCAGAACATCCATCTTTGCGAGGTGCTCGGGTAATTCGTCATTACGCACCGGCGCGTGATGGAGGAATGTTATTCCGTGATACGCTGCCAGCCGTTTTGATTCATCGAGTGCATCACCGTATCCGATAAAATAGAGACGCGCACTTTCTTTGGATTGCATCCGTGCTGCCGCTTCGATAAGATCGAGGACGCCTTTTTCTTTCGTAATTCGACCGGCATATCCAATAGTAAAAATATCTTCGTCGTTGCGAGTGCGATTCGTAGCGGTATAATCGATACCCAACTGCGGCAATATATGAATGGAGCCGTTAAAACCATGAGCTTGCACTATCGCGCGCGCCGCGTTATTGCCAACGATTGCAACATCGGAACGGGTAAAGTTAAAACGTTCTGCCATCCACTTCACACCGCGAAGCCGGTAGGGCAAATTCCACCATGTAAAAAATAGCGATTTCGATCGCGGTGAAAAAAGCTGCGCCGCAAGAAGCGTTTGTGCGTAGGAGAGCGCATACGCGCCCTGCTCCACATGGATAATATCCGGCTGGAACTGGCGAACGATCCGAAACAGTGCGAGCCCATAGAAATACCCGCTCTCTTTGCCGATAAAATAGGCCGGGACTATTTTATGCACGACATTCGGAGCCACAGAAGCATCGAACACATCGGTCGTATTATTATAGAGCGGCCCGCGCCATCTCGGAGGCGTAACCAAAACGATCTCCACACCCGGCTCGCGGGCAAGCGCCGCAATCTTCGCGTGATTGGCACGCACCGTGTAGGTATGACCGATGTAAAGGATTTTCACGGGCAAGTTCGTTATTTTTGCAGGTCTAACAAAGATAACATTCTCAAAGCGCGGCTGGCATACGTTTCTTCTTTGACGCGAGCGTATCCACTCCGGGCAATCGTGTTAGCGCGGTCACTATCGTGACGCAGCAGATCGATTTTTTCCCGAAGTTCGTCCGTCGAATCGAAATACATCGCCGATTCATCTTCTGTAAACCATTGCGTGTGCATGTCGGAGCGCGATGCGATCATGGCATGACTGGTCGCCGGAATTTCGAACGTGCGCATATTATGGCTGCCGCGATTTTGCGGACGAAGTATATTTAGTGCGCAAGCAGACTGCGAGAGCATTCGTGTTGCCTCTTCTCCATAGATCGCTCTACCCTTTATCCATTCTTTGGGCACTTTCCGAGCACGCTCCCAGCCATTTCCCCAAATGCCAATTGTAAATCCGGAAAGATTCGAAAGCAAACTATCACGCTCATCATCGTACGTACCGATAAACACTGCATCGAATTTCCGCTCGCTTGTTCCTGGAATTGGATAATGCAAAATGGGATCGTAGGCGAACGGAAGAAAATGGGTCATTCGAGAACCGGCGTTGGTAAAGGGCGCGATAAGTTTCGCGCTCCAGGTAAAATGCGCGTGGTAATGCGGTATCGCCTCGATCAATTGACGCGAGCTATTTTGTGGCTCCCACGGGCTATCGGGATTGAAATTTACGATCGTCGGCTTGTGCGGCAGCGACCCGATTTTTTCAATAACTTCAGGGCGGATCGAGCGGCCTTTTACAACCAGCACCAAATCAGGGCAGCTATCTTCGACGGCAGCAATTAACCACTTCCCCGCTCGGTCGGCAATGCGCGAACCCAACAATTTATTGGCGAACATCATGGATGCAAGTGGATGTGCGCGAACAATTTGGTCCCAATCGAAGCGGACGACCGTAATTCCCAAATGTTCGAATGCGCGCGCATAGCTCTCTTCGAGCGAGCCATTCCAAAACGAACCGGAGATAAGTACCTTCATGCGCTTAGTGGTTTACGCGCGCGGACGATTATATGCGGCGCAAAAAGTGAAGGCCAAATATTTTCAAGGAATGCGAGACGTAATGCTCGCGGAAGCTTTCTTCGGAGCGCGCTGGTAACATGCTGCGTCATATATCCACCGAAGGCATCGAGGCCATCGAAGATCGAAGCATCACGATTCGACCGTGCCGATTCCACACTCAGTCCGGCGATTTCCAACATGCGCGTGAACGACCGCAGACTATAAAACCGGATATGCGCGCCTTTCCACTCGTTGGAGAAATCGGTGATCGAAGTCGAAAGCTCGGCGCGCGTCAGGGATTTCAGGCGCTCGCGGAAATATCCGTTATTGGGGACGCTTGTAACCAGCAATCCGCCCGGTTTCAGGACACGATACATTTCCATCACCGCAAATTTCGGATCGTACAAATGCTCCAACACTTCGATGCACACGGCGCCATCGAAGCTATTATCCGAATACGGGAATGGCCGTGAAAGATCGTGAACGGTTGCGTCGAGCCCCATTCGCTTTGCCGTAGCAACTCCGCTCTCGCTGATGTCGATGGCGGCGAGCTTGTCCACCTTCTTTACCAGCCATGCCTGATAATTGGACGCATCGCCGGAACCGACATCGAGCACAGCGTCGGTCGCTCGAAACGCATTGGCGAAGTGCAAGTCTAACTGGGCGTCCGTAAAGGAATGGGTTGGCGTCCATCCATGCTCTCGATTCCAGTATTCGTTGTAGTAGTCTTGAATTTCGCTCGCCGCTTGCTTATCTCCCGTTTCATCGGCTTCATGTCGCGATAGAATGGAAAGATATGTAAGTTCGATTGCATCACCGTAGGAATTCCATCCAAAGGATTTCGATGCGAGCGCAGCTTGCGATCCACAATGGATCGCACGCGCAGGATCGTCCAATAGCGAAGCAAGCGCCGAAGCAAGCAATTCGCTATTGCCGGCTGCAACGATATTTCCGTGCATGCCATGCTGCATAAACTCCGCAGCGCCGGTATTCTCCGTTGCCACAACAGGCAGTCCGGACGCCATCGCTTCGGCGATCACCAGCGCTAGCCCCTCCTGCACCGATGGAAGGCAAAATATTTGCGCGTCGTGAAAATGTTCGACCAGTTCGCTATTGGGGACAAAGGTCACATGCTCGTCGATCTCGGAACGGAGCGGAGATGAGCTAAGCCATTTAGCAAAATCTTTTTCGTATCTGCCGATGAGTTTCAGGCGGCATTTTTTACCGCGCGCTCGAAGCATGTTAACGGCTTCGAGTAAATACGGTATGCCCTTCTGAAATCCGATCGCGCCAACGAATAGGATGGTCGGTTCTTTCGGCCAGCTAGATCGCTCCACCGGATAGAACGACTCCAGATCGACGCCATATCGAACTTTCAGCAGCTTCTCTTTTCGAAAACCTCGATCCAAAAAACTTTGCCGCGCAAATTCACTCGGGACCATGATATAGTCCGCTTCATGATACTCTTTGAGCTGCTTCTCTTCGAGCATCCGGTCCCAACTCGATCGGGTTGGGGCAAGCACACCGAATTTTTTATGCTCTTCTTCGATCAAACGGTATTGTTCGGAGATATGCGTCGAGCCACGCTCGACGATCGTGCGCGCGCCGCGCGTTTTCGCTTCTCGAAGCTGGAATAACGATTGACTCGCCCACCCTACAAAGAGATCATCATTGGGAATATGGCGGACCGCCGAACGATCGTAGGAATTATCTTTGACGAAATATGCGATCGATTGCGCATTGCGAACCGGAGCTTTCCGAAGGCCGTAACACGCATATTCTGGTGCGGGAATGCACACCACGCGCTTCAGAAAATCCAAATTGCCTTCCAGGGATGAAGGAAGTTTCCGATTGGGAAGAAGCGTCTTATTGAGTGTCGTCGTGATGAACCGCTCCAAATGCCCGCGCTGATATAATTGCTCGACCAAATGGAAGGCATGAAAGCGGCCGGCAGAACTAACGGTCACACGCATGGGAATACGAGACGATATACAGTTAGAACAATACAGCAGTCAGAACAAATTATTGCAACTCGATCTCGATCAGAGCAGCATTCTTTTCCACAGAGCTTCCCTCGCCGACGAGTACTCGTTCGACCCGTCCGGCGACACCTGCAAGAATATTGTTTTCCATCTTCATGGCTTCGAGGACGAGGAGCGTCGAATCTCGTTTGACGAGATCCCCCGCAGTAACTTTCACAGAGCGTACCAAACCGGGCATAGGGGCTTTTATGACACGCGCACCGGTATGAACCGTTCCACCGCTCGCACTTCCCTGAAAACGCTCCCGAATGATCCGCTCTCGCTCGGTCTCGATTGTTATCGCTATTCCGTCCAATGCGTGGCCGTCGCTGAGTTTACCGTCTGCAATAAATATTTCTTCGACCCGCGACCCATTGGATACGAGAAAGTGACCGGGCGCAAGCGCGGTCACTTTCAGCTCGGGAATAGACACATCGCGCGGCTCGCCATTCCATTCGATGCGAACGGGTTTAACAGCGGTCTCGATTTTATTGAAAGGTTCTTTGGGTGACGGCGTAGGGTTTGGCTCCATAAAAAACTGGTCTTATGGAAACGGACAAGTTACTTCTAATATTCCTGTTCTACTACTAAAAGAATATATGCGTTTGTAAGAGCGCTGTCGTTTCAGTATGATCGACCAGTTTGGTTGGGTCCTCCGGGGCGGGTGCTGTGCCACGCGCGATTCGAAACTCCGGACGAAATTCGAGAAACCGCACCGGAAACCACTGGAATCCTACCATAAAGCGCGTATTGATATTGGTCTCGGTGCCATCGGTATTTCCATCGTGATAATCGTCGAACCGCACGATGCCGGTCAGCCCTTTTGTGATATCGACTGCCGCTTCGATCGCAAGAGCACGCGCGGTATCCGAATGCCCGCCGGAGAGCACGTGGAAAATGTAATGCCCCATGTCGGACTCGGCAAGAATAGAAAACGGACCAACATGCAGCCCGCCATGAATGGCAATCAGCCGGGTATTGGCCATCGAATCGTTGAGCTTATCTGCGCTCGGCAAGTGCTCGACGGTATGGAGATATACCGAGCCACCAATTTCCGCTGAGAGCGTGTGGTCCATGAGCGAGCCGGTCGAAATTATTCCTCTCAGCGAAAGCGCGTAGGGAGCGAAAGGATCGTTCTTGAAGATCGCGCCAAATCCCTGCGAGGCTTCGTTGCCGTTTAGAACATCGGCAGTGATAAAAGCATGATCGAATAGCTCCGCGCCTATCTCGAAGCCTTCGTCCTTATAATTTGGCTGCCAGAACATCCCGGCCGGGCCAAAGCCCGAAATGCTCGCATTGCCGCCACGAGTATAGACCGTGTGATCGTCGAAGCGGACTCCGAATGCCGGATAAAACGCTCCAACTTTGAAATAGGCATCCCCTATCGCCGAACCCGATTCGATAAACTCTCCGGATGAATGTACGAAATGTACGATCGCATATCCTTCCCACGAATTTGAAATGAGCGGCGAGACGATCGGATCGACTTTCACATACGCCGAGACGGCGTCCGATAGTTTGGCACTGACGTAGATGGGCAGCGCCATTTCGAGTCCGCCGCTGGCGCGCAACGTTGTGTCGGACCGTGTGTGCCCGAGCGCGGAGTAATTTGAAGTGAACGACTGGTAGTCGGAAAAATAGAGAAACTGACTGCGCATATCGACTCCGATACGAATGCCTTCACCGATATTCGCGCTAAACTTTGGCTCGCTCGGCCACATCGCGAGTTTGGCCATCGCGAAGTTATCGCCGCCATCGGTGCGAATGCGGCCACCCGTCGGATCGAGATGGCATCCGCGGCAATCGATGTCGCCCCCGCGCAAAGCAAATCGCGGCAGCGCGCTCGCAGTACCAAATCCCAGAAATAAAAGTAACGCAACAATAGAGCATCCGAAACAGACGGTTGTCTTCATTATTTGTATCGGTTTAAGAAAAGTTAAAGACGCAATTTACACCAAAGACAAGACACATTTTGTCTTCAGTAAAAGACGATAACGCAACAAAGAACATCACAAGCTCATCAATAAAAGCAGAAGCTCGCGATCTTTCCCTAAACTCTTGATCTAATTCAGCATAGAGCGAACGGCTGTAACATCGGACGAAATAGCTTGCTTGAGCGATTCAAGATCGGCAAACTTCTCTTGCGGCCGTAAGTAATGGAGGCATTCGACCGTAAGCGACTCGTTATACAGGTCGCCATCGAAATCCAGAAGAAGACATTCGATAGCTCGCTCGCCGCCCTCGTGGGTTGTAGGCTTCGTACCTATGCTAAGCGCTGCTAAATGACGATTCCCGCGCCAAAATACACGCGCCGCATAGACGCCATCGGCTGGAACAAGCTTGGGGAGAGCAACGTCGAGATTGGCAGTCGGATAACCGAGCTCACGTCCAATCGCCTCATCATGAATGACCGTGCCGCTAAAGGAGTAAGGCCGCCCAAGCCACGCATTTGCATTCGCTAAGTCATTGGATTGCAAGGCGTTACGGATTTTAGTTGAACTGATAGCGACCTCGTTTAATACAAAAGGCGGCACTTCTTCGATCGACACGCCAAGCCTGGGAGCGAGCTGCTTCAGATGCTCGGCATCGCCTTCGCGGTTTTTGCCAAAGGCATGATTGAAACCGACGACCATCGCCTTCGTCCCGAGTTTTCCGACGATCGTATTCTGGAAAAAGTCGATGTAGGACGTTTGCGCAAACTCTTTCGTGAACTCGATTACGACCGTCTCGTCGATCCCCTGCTCAGCGATAAGCGCCAGGCGCTCCTCGATCGTCGTGAGTAATTCGATGCTCGGATTATTGCGGCGAAGCACTTCCTGCGGGTGCGGGTGAAATGTTAGCAGGACCGAACGCGCAAGTCCCAATTCATCCTTTCGTTCGCATAGACGCTCGAGAATTTTTTGGTGCCCCAAATGGACGCCATCGTAACTACCCAGCGTTGCAATCGTGCGCTCGTTATAGCTCGCGTTTTCTAATCCCCAGGTTATCTTCAAGTGCTAAAGTGCTGATATGCTGAGCGTACTGTAGGCAGCCATAACATTCAAAATCTCTGTAAGAGTCAACGCATCTTCCAGTTTGTATGGGCCGATTGTTTCGCGGGATAGATCGGTAAGAATGGCGCCCGTTCCAAGCGAGACTCCGAGATCGCGCACGATACTGCGGATGTAGGTCCCTTTGGAACACCGCACGCGAAACGAAGCGAACGGAAGCGCGATCTCCAATACTTCCACTTCATGCACGACAATGGGCCTGGGTTCGAGCGTGACCTCGATGCCCGCTCTCGCTTTGAGATATACCGATTTCCCCTGCTGCTTGATCGCGCTAAAGGCAGGCGGTATCTGGTCATGCCCCCCCACCAGCGACTCGATCGCATGACGAACATCTTCATTCGTTAGTTGCGCTTCCCCACCGATAATTTCGATAGGCCGTTCGAGATCGAAACTGGGCGAGGTAATGCCAAAACGAAGGCGCAGGCGATACGTTTTATCGAGGCCCATCAGCGGCTGCAGCGATTTGGTCTGCCGGCGCGTCGCGATGATAAGCAATCCGGTCGCTAAGGGATCGAGCGTGCCGGCGTGCCCGCATTTGATACGGCTGCCAATCTGCCGGCTGACCGCCTTGCGAATTTGATTGACCACGAAGAAGGATGTTTCCCCATACGGCTTATCGACAAGTATCAGCGCACCGGCTTCACTCGTAATAATATTGGATGCAGCCTGTGGATCGGCGAGCGCCGTAACGCGATCAATCACAAGCGGGATATGGAAAGTCCATCGGAATAATCAAACTGTATCGGCTGCTTCGGGTTCGTTACCGCGTTCTTGTTCAGTGCCACGCTCTTGTTCAATGCCTCGTTCTTGTTCAATGCCGCGCTCTTCGCGAATGCGTTTGAAAATATCTTCGACGCGCGCGACTTCTTCCTGGGTATCATCAACATAAAAACGGAGTTCCGGCACGAAACGGAGCCGTACCAATTTCGCCAGCGCTGCGCGAATGTGCGGCGCTTCGACTTCGATCGCTTTAATGCTCCGTTCCGGGCCGAGCGCGCCACCGAGCACACTAACATAGACGCGGCCATTCCGAAGATCGGGCGACATCCGGACTTTGGTGACCGTCATCATCCCATCGGAAAGATCGCGAAAGTCCTTCTGCAATAGCGTTGCCAGCGCCTGCTGTATTTCGGAAGCTACTCGTTCGGTGCGAATGGACATGAGTGAAGTTCCTATCTCGCCGGTACTGCCGCTCCCAGCTTGCGTTTGATCTCGACGATCTTATAGGCTTCGATAATATCGCCGACTTTAAGATCGTTGAAGTTTTCGAGACCGATACCGCATTCGTATCCCGCATCGACTTCGCGGACATCATCCTTGAAGCGCCGAAGCGATGCAAGCCCTCCCGCGAATACTTCCGCACCGTCGCGGAGCAAGCGCACTTTGTTATTGCGGACGATCTTGCCATCCAGAACATAGCATCCGGCGATGGTGCCAACTTTCGGTACTTTGAAGGTCTCGCGGACTTCGACCGTCGCGGTAACCTCTTCTTTTTCCTCCGGCGCAAGCAATCCTTCAAGCGCATCGCGGACTTCGTTGATACAATCGTAGATAACGTTGTACAGCCGGATCTCGACATGTTCGGTTGCCGCGAGTTTGCGCGCGTCTAAGTTCGGGCGCGTGTGGAATCCGAGAATGATCGCGCCGGATGCCGCGGCAAGCGTCACATCGTTCTCCGAAATCGCACCGACGGCGCGGTGGACCATCTCCACTTGTACTTCGGGCGTCGAAAGGCGCTGGAGCGCGTCGGCCAATGCTTCGACCGAGCCATCGACATCGCCTTTCAAAATCAAACGCAAGTGGCGGACGCCGCCCTGCTTGATCTGCGCGCTAATATCATCGAGCGTAATAAAGCGGACCTGCTTGAAGTCCTGCTCGCGCTTCAATTGCTGGCGGCGCGATGAAATTTCTTTCGCTTCGGAATCCGAATTGAGTACGATAAACTGATCGCCCGCGGCAGGAATACCATCGAACCCCAATATTTGCACGGGAGCCGACGGTCCGGCCTCCTCGACTTTCTTTCCACGCTCATCGAACATAGCGCGGACGCGGCCCGAATAAATTCCGGCAAGGAATGGATCGCCCATGCGGAGCACGCCCTTCTGGACGAGGACCGTCGCCTGAATGCCACGCCCGCGATCGACTTCGGCTTCGATGATAACACCGCGCGCCACGCGATCGGGATTGGCTTTGAGATCGAGCACTTCGGCTTCGAGCGAAAGGCGCTCGAGAAGCTGATCGACATTTTTTCCGGTGCGAGCCGATAGTTCGACCGTACCGTATTTACCACCCCACTCTTCGACTAAAATATTTCGGTCGGAGAGCTGCTGGCGGATGCGGTCGGGGTTAGCATCCGGACGGTCGGTCTTATTCAGCGCAAAAATAATCGGGACATTGGCCGCCTGCGCGTGCGCGATCGCCTCCCACGTTTGCGGCATCACGCTATCATCGGCCGCAATAACGAGTACGACAATATCCGTTATCTGCGCTCCGCGCGCGCGCATCGCCGTGAATGCTTCGTGACCCGGTGTATCGAGGAACGTGATGTGGCGGCCTTCGCCCGTTGTTACTTCATACGCGCCGATATGCTGCGTGATGCCGCCGGACTCCCCGGCGACGACATTCGCTTTGCGAATGTAATCGAGCAGCGAGGTTTTTCCGTGATCGACGTGACCCATGATCGTCACGACTGGCGGACGCGGCTTTAACGTTTCCGGTTCGTCTGTAATATCTTCGAGCGAATCGGTCGTGAACTCGTCCTGGAATTCAACGGTGTAACCGAATTCATCGGCAACAAGCTGGATCGTATCTTTTTCGAGCCGCTGGTTGATCGAGACCATCAGTCCCAATGCAATACACTTCGAGATGATCTGTCCGACATCGACATTCATCAGATTGGCGAGTTCGTTCGCCGTGAGAAATTCGGTCGCGCGGACGACCGTGCGGTCGCGCGCTATCTCTTCGGCGCTGCGCCGTTCCGTCTCTTCGGCACGTTCGGAGCGGCGAAGCCGGCGCGCTTTCGCTCGGCGCGACATGACCGAGTTCTCTTCGATTCCTGCGAGCGTCCTGCGTACGGCGCTCTCGACATCGCGCGCATCGACGCTTCGCGTCCCGCGCTTTCTTCGCCCATCTTCTGTTTCGCCCTCGGCTTTCGTCCGATCGCCCGGTTTGTGCTTGGTGACGAGTCCTTTTAATTTAGGCGCGAGTTTTCCATCGCCGCGGGTACGCAGCGTTGGCATCGGCGATGTGGATTTCGACAGCGGTTCGAGATCGATCTTACCTTTAATCTTAAGGCCCGGCAACGTGACACGGAGGTCCGTCGGATCGCCCGTCGCGACGACCGTCTTACGGCGGCGGCGATGGCGTCGCTCGTGATCGCCCGATGGATGCTCTCCACCGGCATGATCGCCGGCAGGCGCAGCTTCTTCGGTGGCAGGCGTAGCCGTTGCAGCATGAGGCTGAGGCACAGCAATCTCAGAGACCGGTCCCTCGATCACTTGTTCGATCGGCTCGTATTGTTCGAGGACAGGCTGGGCTACAATAGTCTCTTCGGGTATTTCCGGTTCTGCGGCAATAACAGGCTCGACTTCCTGCGGAACGACCGCCGGATGCGCAAGGTCGGATTCGGAAATGGATGGAGCAATCTCGGGCTCCGGCTGCTCCGGAGGAGCGGAAGTTACAGCCGGTGTAGCTGGAGCGCGAAACTCGGCAGGGATTTCTTCCTCGCGGCCCCGGAGATCGGGATGCTCGGAGAGATATTCATCGCGGCCTTTGGCCCGCTTTTCTTTAAAGGCGGCAACTTTTTTCTGCCGCTTTTCGGCAACGTCCTTCTCCTTGCCGAACTGCTTCATGACAAGATCGAGCGCTTCCGGCTCGATCTTCGACATGATCGTTTTGACCGATGTATAACCCTTCTTCTGAAGAAAGTCGATCAGCGTTTCATGCGAAACGTTAATCTCCGTCGCAAGCGTGCGGACGGTAGTCTTCTTCGAGGCTGAAATAGTATTTTCGGTTTCTGCTGCCATTTATTTCCTTTGGACGAGAGTCCGGACCGCAACTGCTTTAGCTGATTGCCCGCTCGTTCTCGTCGTAGCTCTTTGCGATGAATAGTCGAAACCGTTAGCCCATTCATCGCCCGATGAGCTAACTCAACTCGACAGTCTGGGACGATTGCTCGTCCCCGGACGATTACTCGTCCCTGAACGGTCGCTCGCCCTCGATAGACAGCCGCGCCTTTCGTGCACGACTGCTACATGACTCCAACATGCACCATGCTGGATCATCTGAGTACCGTCTTATTCATTTTTTCCCATCTCCTGAACTGCTTCCGATTCTTCTCCGGCCGGTACAGTTTCGCCCACCTCCTGGTGGCCGTCGTGTCCTGCCGCATCTTCACTCGATTGGCCCTGCCGTAACGTCGTCAGCGACACACCGGCTTTCTCGGCCTGGCTTTCCAGAAGTGTATCCGCCTGCGCGAATTCACGTTCGAGAATTTGCCGGATGGATTCGAGCCGCTCCGGCGTCATGCCCGGCAGACGCAGAAGCGTCTCACGCGGCGTCGATAAAAATTCTTTCGCGGTATCGATACGAGCGCGAATAAGCTCGCTGTAAAGATCGGCGCCGATCTCTTCGCGGAAGTCGATCAGCTCGATGTCCTCTTCGTCGCGCGCTTCCTTAACAAGATTGATCTGATAGCCCGTCAGCCGCGAAGCAAGCCGAACGTTCTGCCCCTGCTTGCCGATGGCAAGCGAGACCTGATCGTCGGAGACGAGCACCGTCGCCGTATGATTTTCCTGATCGAGTTCGACCTCGAGCAGTTTCGCCGGAGAGAGCGCGCGCATTAAAAATTGATTCGGGTCCGCCGACCACGGGATCACGTCGATATTCTCGTTGCCCAATTCGCGGACGATCGAGTGAATGCGGACGCCCTTCATACCTACGCACGCGCCGACCGGATCGACACGGTCGTCCGTCGTTTCGACGGCGACCTTCGCGCGCTCGCCGGGTTCGCGGGCAACGCCTTTGATAAGAATAATGCCGTCGTAAATTTCTGGAATTTCAATTTCCATCAGGCGCTCGAGGAAGCGCGGATCGCTGCGCGACAATATCACGACGGGCGTTGCCGTCGGGCCGCCGCGGCGAACTTCTTTGACGATCGCGCGAATGGTATCGCCTTTGCGCCAGCGCTCGCGGGAAATCTGCTCCGATTTCGGGAGTAACAGCTCCCGGCGATTGTGAATGATAAACAGATCGCCATGCCGGATCTGATATACTTCGCCAACGAGGATCTCGCCTACTAACTGCGAATACTCGTTATAAATATTGTCCTTCTCGATCTCGCGAATGCGCTGGTTCAGGTTCTGCTTGGCCGTAACGATCAAACGGCGGCCAAAGTCCTTGCCCATGTTGACGATCTCGACATATTCATCGCCGACCTCAAGCTCTTCGCCGGAACGTTGGAGCGCTTCCTGCACCGAAATCTGCGTCGCCGGATTTTCCACCTGGTCCACGACCGATTTTTCGAGATAGATTTCGATGTCGCCCTTGTCCATATTCATGACGAGGTCGAACTTCGAGTCCATGCCGTATTTTTTACGGATCATCATGGCAAAGGTCTCTTCGATCACGGACATGAGGATGTCGCGATCGATTCCCTTTTCGCGGACCATATCCGCAAACGATTCAACAATCAGTGGATTCATGAAATATCGAACAATTGTAACGTGGGCAGTCCGGTTTTCCTAAAATAAACTGTGGAAATCCCGTCTTTTGAACCCTCAATGGAACCCTCAAAATTAATGCAAGGCGGGTTCGAAATACCCTATTTGCCAAAAATGCCCCTTCTGATGTCAGAAGCGGGCACTTGCAGACTGGCACGCCAACATCGGTCATGGCGAGATAATTTCAGCAGAGCGCAAAGTATGAACGAGGATTCAGAAGTTCACCGCTCGATGACTACTTTCCGCGTTTGTACGAACCCACCCTGCGATAATCGCAGATAATAGACGCCCGAAGGAATAGACTTCACATCGAGGGTAAAGGGTAAAGCGTAAAGTGCGGGTAGTAAAATGTTGCCGCCTAATATATCGTCCAATTCCGCCTCTACCCGTTGCCCGTTACCCTCTACCCTGAACGATACCCTCGCCGGATTCGGCACAATGCTCTCGATCGAAAACGGCGACCCAGTCTGCATAAAATGCTGTAGCGTTCGATCGCCGCAGCTATAGATATACGTAAATGCGCCGCCGGAATCGCCCACCGATGCGATGCAATCCGGCGAAAGGCCGGATGTATTATCGAAGGTGATGTTCGATAATGTCAGCGGTGTCGTCGAATCTTTCGTGAGATAAACCTGGAAGCTCAGCGTGCCGAGAGTATCCGATGATGGAATTGGAGAAACTGCAAAACTATCGCGTCGCGTGGAACCTGCCGTCCCCGGCAGGCGGAAGTGGCTGAGTCCTGCACCAGTAGCACTAACCAAACTTAACATATCGTCATCGTGTGTAAGATCGAACTGCAGCGCCCGCAGGGACGTGCTGCGCACGTTCTCCCCTCCACCGAGCAGAAGATAAAAGGTGACGGTATCGCCATCTTTGGCGCTGTCATCGTTCGTTGCGAGCGCGAGCCGAAGTTGCACCGGATAGATTATGCTTGTCGTGATCGGAATGGTTACGGTCGGCGGGCCGCTGTTCGCATCGCTCGTGATGGTGAAGTTGCCAGCGATCGAAAGCGGATGCCCGGTTGTATCGGGGGTAAAAAGAATCTCCTCTTTGGCGGAGTCGCCCGGCGGAATCGTAATTGGGTAGGACGTATAAGACCCATACGACTTATTATCGAATGAAGTGCTTGTAATAGTAAGTGTATCGCAGCCAGTATTCTTCAACCAGATCGTGGTATCCCGCGACTGACATGAGTATATTGCGCCAAAATCGAGCGAGTTCTGCGAGACTGCAAGCTGTTTATCGCCGCTCATCGCGAGCATTTTTACCGGTATGATCTTATAAAACAACGAATAGTTAGTATCCACACCCCAGGAATGTGGAAAATACCAATAATCGTCAAGCGTAGAATCGAGGCCGAGATAGTGGCCAAAGATTTCGACGCTGTCCGAGAAGGTTGCGACCGTATCGGATCCATTAAAGGAAAAGAAAAGAGAATCATGAGAACCGGCAATAGCTGTATCGGGAAGCGGTACGTTGAAATGCAATCGTGAAGAGATCGAGGGCGGTATAGCAACCGAATCGATAATCAACGACTGACAGGAATCGAGTTGAAGCAATGCAAACTCGGTATCGGGCTGGCAGCTTGCGGTGAATGTTGGAGGCGGCAGAATCTGCGCCGTGGGGACCGAAACTACATGGATCGTCCGCGTTTCGGACCAGTCCGAGCAGTGCCAATGATTATCGAATCGGAGCACAACATTGCTCACAGGATGATGCGGATTGTATCGCAGCCAAAATGTCTCGTCCCGGCCCCGCGGTAAAAGGATCGAGGAATCGCCCACGATCGCAAAATCGCCAAGGCTATCGTTTGCAATACTCATGTGTTCCGTCATACTATCGACATCGCTCCAAAACGGAATCGGAATCGAAAACGCATTACACGTCGTCATCAGCTCGAAGGGAACATTGAAGGTGTCATTTTGCATGAGCGGCGCGCCGTTCGAATCGGTCATATTCACGCCGCTATGGAGCATGTCATCGCCGCCGGTGGTAGTCATGCAAATCGAAAGTGTGTCGTCACCGTTAGACTTCATTCCCACCCAACTTGCTACTACATGTTCTCCCATAGGACCGAAAACGAACAACAGGTGTGGACCACTATCAACGGTGATGATCGACTTCCAGGTTAGACCATCGTCTGTAGTTCGGTAAAGTCCGGCAGGATCGGTGATGTAAGCGGTGGTGCTCGCGCCATATAGAAAATCCGAGTATGGTCCGGAACCGGTGATGACCGTGCGCCAGGTCTGGCCAAGATCGGTCGAGCGAAAGGCCGTCCCCCAGGAATTGGGGCATAGATAAACATTCTGACATCGGTCGGCAAACGCGCCAGAGCTAACAGGATCGATTCCAGTCACAATGGAATTCCAGGTATCTCCTCCATCGGAAGAAACAAAAATGCTTCCGCTACCCATTGCAATACAGTGCAGCGTGTCGAGCCGTGCAAAAGTCTTCATCGGATCGCGAAGGATTCGAATTTTGCCCGACGCGTTAGCATACACATCGTTCGCATTCGTCAGCCCGAGGCCGGAGTACTGCCAGCTTTGCCCGGAATCGGTCGAGACGAGCAAGTCTTGCTCCGTCGCAGCGTAAAGTTTGCCCTGGATAAGGCGGATCGCCCGGACCGAGACAACATTAGGTTTAATCGAGAGCCGCCAATTTCCGATTTTCGTTAGATAGTACACGAGAGTAAAACTACCATTATCGATCGCAGCGATACCGTGTGCCGGATCGAAAAAATAAAACGAAGTCACTGTAGCTACGGGAAATTCATTCCCGACATCCAGCC
Organism: Kapaibacterium sp. (SeqCode); assembly: GCA_035552495.1. Lineage (GTDB taxonomy): Bacteria > Bacteroidota > Ignavibacteria > Palsa-1295 > Palsa-1295 > PALSA-1295. Next base: position 19,616 of record DASZLH010000115.1, read on the forward strand.
ACTCCGGCCAGCCGAGCGACCCTTGTGCCTCGAGCTTTTCCGACGCGAAGCTGACCCCAAAAAGCAAGACCGACGCAAAAATTACAACACGCGCACTCATCGAAGTACCCTCCCCCAAATTGTATTGCGAAAGTAACCTATCTTTAAAAGACCAACGAACGAGAAAAAGGTAACAGTTTTATTTAAAATAATCTAAAGATTTAGCGGAATCATTCTTTCAAGTGTTGCCAACATCTCTCAATTGGCATGTTCCATTTTTCTCGCTCTCGTTCGCTTTTTTTCGTACTTTTGTGGACACTTGTGTCTATCGAAACCTACTATTCCCTGCTCCGTCACGGAGCACGAGAGGAGGATCATAAATAAAATTATTCCCCTCCCGCAGCAGCGGGAGGGGTTAGGGGAGGGTCCTTCGGGGGATAGATAACTTTGGACTTAGGGGAATCGACGAACCCACCACCCTCCTCCGACCCCTCCCGCTGCTGTGGATGGAAATAAATTTTAAAATTTGAATAAATAAATGGGATCTGCAAAACCGCATGACCCGCGACTCACCGCATTCGCACGGGAGAATCGCAAACGCTCGACCATCGGCGAGGCCCAGCTCTGGCATGAGCTTCGGGGGCATAAGCTGTGCGGCGTAAAGTTTCGACGGCAACATGTTTTCGAGCCATTTGTGCTCGATTTTTTCGCACCGTCGTGCGGCCTTACTATTGAAGTCGATGGCGATTCGCACGACGATCCAATTCGCAAAGAGAAAGACGCATCGCGTCAGCAGAAACTGGAAGCAATGGGAATTCGCGTACTGCGATTCTCACATGAACGAGTAATCCATGATATGGACTGTGTGCTTCAAGAGATTGCCGAAGCCTGCGGAGTTTCCTTCACTCGAAATTTCCTACCCTAACTTCAGATTATTCCCCTCCCGCTGCTG
>DASZLH010000116.1:0-21517 GCA_035552495.1 Kapaibacterium sp. (SeqCode)
ACACTGACAGGAATGCGCTGGCCCGATGCTCAGCACGGATATATTACGGCGTGGCGAGATAGTACGCTGTTTGTCTATCGCTTCGTCGCGGATGAAGGAGTAGTGGAGAACGCGCATACTGAGATACCTCCAACTCAACTCTATCCCAACCCCGCAACGAACAACCTCACTATCACATCATCCATCGGCGCAGGCACCATTCATCTCTACAATATACTTGGCCGGGAAGTAATGACCGGAATGCTCTCGGCCGACGGGCAGGCGACGCTCGACGTCTCGCATCTTCCGCGCGGGATATACGATGTGCTGCTCGATCATTACGGCCTGCAATTACCGGTGGGGATGGTGGCGGTACAATAGAGTAGTTTGGGTGTCCCCGTAAGTTATTGTAAAATAAGGAGTTAGGTCTATTGTGGATAATTATTTGATAAATATTCATTTTTGCGGAACTTTTATGGTGATTTTGGTGTTGTAGTGTGTGATATGCCAAAATCCCTTTATTTGTTCGCTAATTCGTGTAGCATCGGCTTTCAGCCGGTCACAGGGCTCATAATGGTAGCCGCAGCCTTTAGGCTGCGCGGTGGTGTAGCCGGAAATATTCCCGGTTTATCACCACGCAGGCTAAAGCCTGCGGCTACTATGCCAGCGACGTTCATGAATTCTGGCCCAACACCAACATCAAGTTTATTTGTCCTTGGTTTCAAAATGAAATGTTTTAAGATGGAAAAATCCATTCATGAATAAGTTCCGAACACCAACATCAACTTCTTATGGCATTTGGAAGGGTAAGTCGGAGTTGGATGAATCTATTCTATTTGCCGTTAGGGGTGCATGACATTTTACGTTGCCGTTTTGGTCGCGATGCTATGGGTAGCACCCTCATCGTATAATTCTACATTATCCTCGAATGCTAAGCCGGAGCACTCGCTTCTTTACCGTATCACCAAAGCCGGGTCTCCTGATACCTCCTATCTTTTCGGGACGTTTCATCTGCTGGGCAAGGAGTATGTCGATACGATGCGTACTCTGATGGCGTCGCTGCATGGCGCCGATCTTGTCGTCGGTGAAATCTCGATGGACGACCTGAAGCTTTCGGATTTCACGACGGGCATGGAGAGTTCGGTCCCGCTCGATAGCCTGATGACTCGAAAAGATTATGCGCTGGTGGCAAAAGAATACAGGCGTGTCATGGGATCGCCGCTGACGAATACTCACGTCAAGCCGCTGGTGATCTATAGCGAGCTATTAAGTGCGGATAGTCCGGAAAAAAAGCAGAGCGCGAAGGCATCGCCCGAGATGCAGTTGCCGATGGATATTTATTTTCAGATGCAGGCTAAGGGATCGGGTAAAAAGGTGACCGGCCTGGAATCGCCGGGGGATCAGGTCGCAATGCTCTTCGATTCGATTCCGTTGAAGGAGCAGGCTGCGGAGCTTGTCGATCTCGCCCGTCACCACACGAAAGCCGGTACGGATATCGAGACGATGCAGGAAGATTATCTTTCGGGAAATATTGAAGGGCTAATGGACGACCCGGAACTCGGCGATCTTTCCGATCGCGAGAAGGATATTTTTATCTATCGCAGGAACGAGCGTTGGCTTGGCGAGCTACGTGAGATTTTGGAACAGCATAATGCATTCATAGCCGTGGGAGCAGGCCACTTGACCGGCGAGCATGGTCTTGTCGCCGGTCTTCGAAACATGGGATACAATGTGAACGGAATTCCTACGAATTAAACGCTTACCGAACAATTGCACTCATGTGGAGTGTATCGTAATCGGTGACTCCGTTGTGATCGACGGTGGAATAGATCATCCATGCTGCATGATTTCCCTTATGCATGGGCTTCGATTGAATAGCCATACGATGCGGCGTAGTATGAAGACCGAGTGGCGTAATGTAGGTCATCATAAACGCAGACGTATCGCCTCCGGCCTGAATATTCGCGAGTTGAAACGGACAGCCGCAGGAGAGACGAAAACTTACGGTATCGACTGCCGCGGCATTCGGTAGCGTGACAGCAGCCGGAGTTGCGATCAGGTAAATCTTTTCAGGAGAAGAATGGGAAGTGCTCCAGATAAATGCAGCCGGAACGAGAAATAATAGCGAGTAAAGGAGTCGTTTTGTAAGCATAGTCTTATGGCAAGTTGGAATTTAAATGCAGTGTGTCGTAATCGGTCACATTATAATGATCGACTGCGGAATAAAGGATCCAGGCCGAATGCTGCCCTTTAGAAGTTGGTTTGGCCTGAATGGTAACCGGATGTGGTGTAGTGTCAAAATCCATAGGGAACGGATACGTTACAATAAAGGACGTATCGTCGCTGCTGGTGCCAGCAACCTTCAGTTGGAACGGGCAGCCGCAGGAGAGCCGAAGTTGGACTGTGTCAATCGTCGTCGTACTGGTTAAGGCGACCGTAGCAGGCGATGCAACAAGATGGATCGTATCGGTCGTGCCGGTGTCGGTACTGGTAGTACAGGAAACAGTTAGAGCACTCATTGCCGGGACAATAAGCAGAAGCGATAGAACTATCAATCGTTTTACAATCATAGTAATTCTTATTCTTCGGTATCGCTCATTTCCATATCGTCGGTAAGGTCGTCCTCCGTATTGTGAATGATCTCGAGGGCACGTTCGAGATCTTCGGGTTCGACATAGACATTAAAGCCGTTCGAATAATCGAGCGATGGAATAACGTTGGACCGGTCCTGGGCCTCGAGCATAGCCTCGATGCCTTCACGCTCGAGCTTGGTACGGACGAACTCAGCCTCGAATTCGGTTTGGTATGTATCCAGAAGTTTGAAGTTTTTCATCGAGTTCGTAACGAGTGAAATCGGCGCTAAGTGCCGCTCTGATTTTCATCGTATTGGGAATGGGCGCTGAGGTCAGAATTCGTTTTTTACAAGAGCCCTGTCAAAATTTATTATTTTTGTAAAAGAAATTCGTAAGTGCTCAGTATTACGAGCTGGAAATCGATCGCCACCGGAAGTTTTTCTATTCGTCGTTTTTATGTACTGGGCAATTAATGGAAACGCGAATGTATTCGTTCGTCGTTTGTCACGCGACTTTCATGGTGATCAATCGCTTGTAGAGCAGCCTTCTGCAAAAGTATGCGGCCGGAAGAAGCCTGAATGCTGATCCGTTCGATTGCCTTCTGATGTTGGGCGTACGCCTTTAAAAGAGTCGTTCGTAGCCCATCGCAGGAGAAGCGCTGCGGAATCCTGTTGGATCCTTACCGTAAGTTGATGGCGTAATGGGGCAAATTTTTCATCGAAGCGCAAACCCGATCGCACGGGCATCGATTCTTTTCTCGGGTGCTATTGCTGTCGTGGCAGTGTATGCGATTTTTATCGGCATTCCTCGCTCTTCGTACTGGAATCAGACGGACATTATCAAAACGCAGCCGGTGCAATTTAGCCATAAGCATCATGTCGGCGATGACGGCATCGATTGCAGGTATTGCCATACGTCGGTCGAAACATCGAGCTCCGCCGGAATGCCACCAACGAAGACCTGCATGAATTGCCACAGTCAGCTTTGGGCTACAACGACCTATCTTGAACCGGTTCGAAATAGTTGGAAGACGGGTATTCCGATCAAGTGGACGCGTATCCACGATCTTCCGGACTATGTCTATTTTAACCATAGCATCCACATTAATAAAGGTGTTGGCTGCGCTACGTGCCATGGGCGAGTCGATCAGATGCCGCTCATAACGCAAGTCGCATCCTTACAAATGGAATGGTGCCTCGATTGTCATCGAGCACCCGAAAAATACATCAGACCGCGCAGTCAAGTCTTTAATATGGCCTATGCGCCGCCAGAAAAGCAGATTGAACTCGGACTTCAACTCAAGAAAGATTATCACGTGCTCGGCTCCGATGTACTGACGAGCTGTTCGACCTGCCACCGATAAAAAAAGAGTAATTCAGGAATGATCTCAGAACATCCAATTGAAGGACTCGAAATCAGCATGAACGATCTCATGCTGCAATTGCCGGTTCTCGATACTGTTGCAGAGTCGAAAAAAGCGGAAGCATCCAGCAACCCACTTACCTCCGACGAAATTCGCCGGAAGCTTAGCACTTCAGGCCGACAATATTGGCGCAGCATCGAAGAGCTTGCCGACAGCGAAGAATTCGATGCGTTCGTCAGGCGGGAATATCCTTCACAGACTTCGGTGCTCATCGATCCGGTAAACCGCCGGTCGTTTCTGAAGCTGATGGGTGCGTCGCTTGGGCTTGCGGGGTTAGCCGCCTGTACGGTCCAGCCGAAAGAAGAAGTCATCCCATATATTAAGCAGCCGGAAGAGATCGTGCCAGGCAAGGCACTCTACTTTGCGACTGCAATGCCGCGCATGGGTGGTGCTGTAGGATTGCTCGTTCGCAGCAATGAAGGGCGTCCGACGAAGATCGAGGGTAATCCCGATCATCCGGCAAGTCTCGGTGCAACCGATATTTTTGCGCAGGCAGAAATTCTGCAACTCTACGACCCTGATCGTTCGCAAACGATTAATCATTTGGGAGATATTCGCTCCTGGGGCGATTTTATTACCGAAATTACCGGCCGCGTTAGTGGACTAAAATCGAAGAAAGGCGCGGGTCTTCGCTTCCTGACTGAATCGATCACATCGCCTTCGCTTGCAGCGATGATGAAAGGGATTCTCGACGATATGCCGGAAGCAAAATGGCATCAATGGGAGCCTGCCCGCGGCAACAGTCCTTTCATTGCTTCACAGGCTGCGTTTGGAGCGCAAGTGAACTCACTCTACCGCTTCGATAAAGCGGACCGTGTGCTCGCGCTCGACTCCGATTTTATGATGGGCTCGGATACGAGTGTACGGTATGCTCGCGATTGGTCTCAAAGGCGAAAGGTAAGTTCGTCCAGCACCGACATGAGTCGGCTGTACGTCGCCGAGACGACGATCTCTTCGACAGGTGCAAATGCCGACAACCGGATCGCTATTCGTCCGAGCGAGTTCGAACCGTTTGTCGGCGCTGTTGCGGCGGCGCTCGGTGTAGCGGGTGCGAATGGTCAGGCAGTCTCACCAAAGCAGCAAGAGTTTGCTAATGCGGTCGCTAAAGATTTAGCGTCGGCTAAAGGTCGAAGTATTATTATTACAGGAGAGTGGCAGACACCATACGTTCATGCCATGGCGCATGCCATGAACGCCGCGCTTGGTAATGTTGGAAATACGGTTTTTTACTCCGACCCGGTCGAAGCGCAGCCAATGGATCAGGTCGCGTCGCTTGTCGATCTTGCGCTCGACATGCAGAAGAACGAGGTCGATACGCTGATAATCCTCGGCTCGAACCCGGTCTATTCCGCGCCTGCCGATCTGGACTTTGCAGCGGCTTTGAAGAATGTGCCGTATATTGTTCATTACGGATTATATCACGATGAAACAGCGAAGTATGCGCACTGGCATATCCCCGAAGCGCATTTTCTCGAGTCGTGGGGCGATGCGCGGGCGCACGATGGAACGGTCAGTATTATTCAGCCGCTTATTGCTCCGCTCTACGAAGGTAAGACCGCTCACGAAGTTCTTACAACGTTTACGAAAAACCCGAGTCTCCAGGGATACGAGATTGTAAAAAATTATTGGACGGGAGGAGCGAAGGGCGGCGATGTCGATCGCACCTGGCGGCGGGCCGTCCATGATGGTGTGCTTGCAAATACGCAAATCGCAACCAAGACGCTCGCGCCGGCTGCCGCAAATGCTCAACCCAGTATCACGCCGGCAAATGGCTTCGACATTGTCTTCCGTCCCGATCCGACCATTTACGATGGACGTTATGCGAACATCGGTTGGTTACAGGAGTTGCCGAAGCCGATTACGACCCTTACCTGGGACAATGCGGCGCTCGTTAGCAAGGCGACAGCAGAAAAGCTTCAACTTCATGCGACCCTTCAGCTCACCGGCGGCGAGTATGAAACAGATGTGGTCCATATCGAGGTCGATGGCCGTGCAGTAAACGCGCCCGTGTGGATCGTCCCAGGGCATCCGGACGATACAATCACGCTTTATCTCGGCTATGGCCGCACGAATGCTGGTCGCGTCGGCAACGAACTTGGCTTTAATGCCGGCCGCGTGCGTAGCTCTAAAAATATGTGGTTTGCGACGGGTGCGAAAGTTCGAAAAACCCCGAAAACCTACCCACTCGCAGGCACCCAGATTCACTTCACGATGGAAGGCCGTGGCGCCGTGCGTTCTGCGACATTCGAGGAATATAAGAAAAATCTCGACTTCGTCCATGAGAAGAAAGACGAGGAAGAGCCATCGAAGGATAATTCGCTGTTCCCGCGCTACGAATACAAAGGCTATGCGTGGGGCATGACGATCGATCTCAATTCATGCATCGGCTGCAATGCCTGCATGATCGCATGCGTGGCGGAAAACAATATTCCGGTCGTTGGAAAGGAGCAAGTGCTTCGTAGCAGAGAAATGCATTGGATCCGCGTCGATCGTTATTACACGGGAGCCGCCGAAGACCCCGATACATATTTCCAGCCGGTGCCGTGCCAACAGTGCGAGCGCGCTCCATGCGAACTCGTCTGCCCTGTCGATGCGACGTCGCATAGTGCCGAGGGGTTGAACGACATGACGTACAATCGTTGTGTCGGCACGCGGTATTGTTCGAACAACTGTCCGTACAAAGTACGCCGGTTTAACTTCTTATTGTACCAGGACTGGACGACGCCGACCTATAAGATGATGCGGAATCCGGAAGTAACGGTACGCAGCCGCGGAGTCATGGAAAAGTGTACCTATTGTGTGCAGCGCATTCAGAATGCAAAGATCGATTCCGAAAAGGAAAACCGTCGCGTGCGTGATGGCGAGATCGTTACCGCATGTGAGGCCGTCTGTCCGACAGATGCGATCGTCTTCGGTGATATTAACGATCCCATGAGCCGTGTCGCGCGTCTGAAATCAGACACACGCAATTATGCGCTGCTCGGCGATCTGAACACGCAGCCACGCACGACCTATCTTGGTGCGGTACGTAATCCGAATCCGGAAATTTCGCGCATTCACGTAAAGCAGCAAGGCTGGGAGCAAAGCTCCTAAAAATTGTAGGACAGGCTTTAGCCTGTCAGGTTTTTTGACAGGCTGAAGCCTGTCCTACATCTATGCAAATGACATCAGAGGAGAGCGCCTGAGGAATGAGTAACTACGAAACTGACGCGGCAGTCTTGGATGCGCCATCGCCACCCATGGTGAATCGGTTTGGGGAATGGCTGATTATCGCTCCGGGACATACGTTCGATTCGATCACGGAGAAGATCAGCAATGTCGTGCTCCAAATGGGGACACCACGTTGGTGGTTTGGTGCATTGCTCATCGGGATGGCCTTCGCAGTCGGGCTATTCTTCGCGCTTACCGTGCTCGTCTTCAAGGGCATCGGAATCTGGGGCAACAACGAGCCGGTCGGCTGGGCCTGGGACATTACGAACTTCGTCTGGTGGATCGGTATCGGACATGCAGGCACGCTGATCTCGGCTATTCTATTACTTCTCAAGCAGGAATGGCGCACGACGATCAGCCGTTTCTCGGAAACGATGACAATCTTCGCCGTAATGTGCGCTGGGTTGTTTCCCATCTTTCATACGGGCCGTCCCTGGGTTGCCTACTGGCTCTTCCCGCTGCCGAATACAATGGGCGTGTGGCCGCAGTTCAAGAGCCCGCTCGTATGGGACGTGTTTGCAGTCTCGACTTATTTCACACTTTCGGTTGTCTTCTGGTATATCGGACTCATTCCCGATCTTTCGACGATGCGTGACCGAGCCAAGAGTTCGGTTGTTAAGAAGATATATGGAACGTTCGCGATGGGCTGGCGCGGTTCGACTCGCCATTGGAGCCGCTATGAAACGACGTGCTTGCTGCTGGCCGGCTTGTGTACGCCACTCGTCGTCTCCGTTCACTCGGTCGTCAGTATGGACTTCGCAGTCGGTATAGTGCCCGGCTGGCACACGACGATCTTCCCACCGTATTTTGTCGCTGGCGCAGTCTATTCCGGTTTCGCAATGGTGCTTACGCTGGTCCTTCCCGCACGTAAGCTGTTCCATCTCGAGGACTTTATTACGATGCGTCATATCGAGAGCATGGCAAAGGTCATGCTGGCAACGGGACTGATTGTAGGTTATGCTTATGTCTTCGAGCCGTTCTTCGGGCTTGTGTATTCTGGTAACCGCTACGAAAAATTTCTGATCTTGAACCGGGCGTTCGGACCGTATGCGCCGTTTTACTGGACGCTTATTTTGTGTAACGTGATTACGCCGCAATTTCTCTGGTGGCGCAAAATCCGAAATAATATCGTGCTACTGTTCATCATCTCGATTGTTGTCAATATCGGTATGTGGCTCGAACGCTTCGTCATCATTGCCGTCAGCTTGCACCGCGATTTTCTTTCGAGTTCGTGGGGTGCATTCAGACCAACAATCTTCGATATTCTGACCTTTGCTGGAACGCTCGGGTTATTCCTGACACTCATGCTTCTCTTTGTGCGCGCCGTGCCAACGATACCCATGTTCGAACTTAAAACTTCGCTTCCACAGGCACATCGTGTCGGACATCCGGAAGAGGGGACGTTCGAAGAGGAGGTGGCGTCATGAATGAAGTAAAGAAATATCCAATCTATGGTGTAATGGCGGAGTTTGAAACTTCGAGTGACCTTATCACTGCGACTCATCAGGCATTCGATAAAGGTTATCGCGTGATGGACGCTTACACTCCATTTCCGATCGAGGAAGTTTCGGAAACGATTGGCTTTCATCGCCATCATAATAAAGTGCCTCTGATCACACTTATCGGCGGGCTCTGCGGCTTAGTAGGAGGCTATACGCTTGCCACGTTCGCTGCCTCCATCTGGTTTCCGCTCAATATTGCAGGCCGGCCCTTCGTCGCATGGCCGATGTTTATTCCGGTGACGTTCGAATGTACGATCCTATTAGCGGGGTTGAGCTGCGCGATCGGAATGCTGGTCATGAACGGGCTTCCGCAGCCATATCATCCGGTCTTTAATGTTCCAGGCTTTAATCTTGCGACGAACAACCGATTTTTCCTCTGCATCGAAGCGCGGGATCCGATGTATGATGAAGACGCCGTGATGGGATTGTTTCGAAGTGTCAATGCGAGGGAGGTAACGCGAGTCGATGGGTAAAATAATGAAGAATGAAGAATTAAGAATGAAGAGTTATAAGATGGGAATGAGAGCGTTCTTCATTCTTATTTCTTCATTCTTCATTCTTAATTTGACGGCCTGCCGTCAGGATATGCAGGACCAGCCAAAGTATCTCGCATATCGGGGAAGCGAAATTTTTCCCGACAGCCTTTCATCGCGTCCTCTTGTCGAGGGGACGATCCCACGCGGGTATCTGCGAGAAGACCAGGAATATTACACGGGCAAGACCGGTGCATCTGTGATGCCGACCAGCACTGCCGAAAGTGCCACGAAAGCGTCTGCTTCGACCACAGTGCCGGCGACACCGGCTTCTGCTATGGGCAATGATGTCAATGAATTTCCATTTCCAATCACTCCTGCCATACTTGACCGGGGGCAGGAACGCTTCAACATTTATTGTTCGCCGTGTCATGGCGTGCTTGGCGATGGCCGGGGTATGGTCGTGAACCGTGGATTCAGTCCGCCGCCGTCCTATCATATCGACCGGCTGCGCACGGCTCCGCTCGGGCATTTCTTCGATGTGATTACCAACGGTTTTGGCCGTATGCCAGATTATGCAATGCAAGTTCCTCCGCATGAGCGCTGGGCGATTATTGCGTATATCCGCGCGTTGCAACTCAGTCAGAACGCTCCAATAGCGGTGGTGCCGCAATCGGATCGGTCTCAACTTCAATAATAGCTTACTTCGTCAGACTTGGCACAACAAACGTACAACGCACCAGCACTACTCGATCGCTTTCAGCGTAACGGCCTGATCGCGGCCGCGATAGGCTTTGTGCTGACGCTCCTCTCGATCATTTTGGTTTCACCCACGCAGTTTTTTCATTCCTGGCTGCTTGGCTTTCTGGTGTTTTTAGGGCTCAGTGCCGGTAGCCTTGCGTTGCTCATGCTGCAATACGTGAGCGGCGGCGCATGGGGTGTTGTTGCACGTCGAATCTTTGAAGCGGGGTCACGGCTGCTGCCTTTCGCCGCTCTGTTGTTCATTCCGGTGATATTGGGTATGCACGATATTTATCGCTGGACCGACCCAAATGAAGTGGCTAAAAGTGCGATTATTTCGGATAAGACCGGATATTTGAACACCCCATTTTGGATCGTGCGTGCTATCGTCTATTTCGCATTTTGGATCACCGTCGCAACCGTGCTCAGCCGCTATTCCAAAAATATGGAGGAAGCTGGTATGGCGTCCGACGACAACCGTGCGTGGAAGTGGAGTCGCAAGCTTGAAAATTTTTCGGGTGGCGGATTGCTCTTTTTTGCGATCTTAATGTCGCTCGCGGCGGTCGATTGGCTTATGTCGCTTGCCCCCGAATGGTATTCGACGATCTATGGCTTTATTATTCTCGTTGGGCAGGGAATCATCGTTATGTGCTTTGCAATCATTGTGTTAGTGTTGGTCAGCCGGACGGAGCCAATGGCAAGCGTCATCAAACCTGTGCATCTTCACGATCTCGGTAAGCTGCTCTTTGCGTTTAATTTTCTGTGGGGTTATCTCGAGTTCTCGCAGTGGATCATTACATACTCCGGCAACTTGCCCGATGAGATCGTTTGGTATCATCACCGCATTCGCGGCGGATGGGAGTACGTCGCCTATCTTGTGATTTTCCTGCATTTTGCAATTCCTTTTGCCATCTTGCTTTCACGTGATCTGAAGCGCAATGGAAGGCGGCTTATTATCATGGCCGGTTGGCTCTTCATCATGCGGATTGTCGATCTGTATTGGCTTATCGAGCCGAATTGGCACCGCGAAGAATTCTTCTTTAGCTGGGTCGATATTGCAGCACCGCTCGGATTTGTCGGACTCTTCGTTTACCTTTTTGTATGGCAATACAAAAAGCGGCAAATTATGCCGATCGGTGAGCCGGAGTTTGAACTCGCTTTGCATCCCAAGGGAGCACATTGAGTAATTAAGAATTAAGAATTAAGAATTAAGAATTAAGAAAGAAAAGATGTACGCATGAAAGGCCAGCGCAGTCATTTGAACGATCCTCGACACGAACGCGAGCATGAGCTCGATGTGACCGATATTCGCAACGAGGATACGAAGCACGAGGAAGGCGACATCAATGTCACGCCAGTCTATAAATTCCTCTTTTGGCTTGGAGCATTGATGGTCTTCACCTATTTTCTCATCTTCGGAATCATGAAGATGAACGACTCGCGAATCGAGAAAGAGAACGAGATGGTCACGCACGTTGCGAAAAGCAAGAGCGAACAACTTCCGCCAGAGCCACGCCTGCAGCTTGCTCCAGGCCATGCCGAACATCCACTCGATGAAGGAATTAACTATCGTGACTCTGTTTCGCGAGTGCTCGAAAGTTATGGGTATATTAATAAGACTGCTGGCATTGTGCATATTCCAATTGATCTTGCGAAACAAGTCTTAATTCAGCAGGGCTTACCGGTGCGCGCACAGCAACCCGGCACACCGATAGTCCCGGCTATCATGATACCTGAGTTTTCGAGTGCGGGAAGAACGTATATCGCTCGCGATCCACGCGTTCCGGGTGGCACCTTCACCGTCACGGGTGGAAATATTAATATAGAGAAAGATTCGGTCCTGGAAGAAGCTACGATGGAAGGGACGCGCCCATGAAATATGCCCTGTTTATCGGCCTAACACTCCTCTTTACGACGCAGGCATTTGCGGGCGATGAAAGCTGGTTTAAAGGACAGGTGCAGCAGGAAATGGCACCACAGGGTCTGCCGAAAAGCGAGAAGAATGTTGGCATCGATCAGCATTTGAATCAGCAAGTGACCTTATCGTTGCCGATGAGAGATGAAGAGGGTCGGAATGTAGCGCTCGGGGATTACTTTGGAAAACGTCCGGTAATTTTGGTTATGGCATATTATGGGTGCCCCAACCTTTGCACGATGATTATGAACGGTGTATTCAGCGGAATGGGTGTGCTGCCATTCGTTGCTGGAAAAGATTTTGACGTCGTCTCCGTCAGTTTCAATCCTCACGAGACTTCCGCACTTGCAAAGCAAAAGAAAGAATCGTATCTTACCGGATATCGTCAGACAGACCACGCGGATGGGTACCATTTTCTTACGGCGGATGAACCCGCCATCGAGCAATTGTGCAAAGAAGTAGGATTTCGTTACTCCTACGATTCATCGACCAAGCAATACGCTCATGCAAGTGGTATTATGATGCTTACCCCGGATGGCAAGCTTTCACGATATTTTTACGGAGTCGAATTTGCTCCGAGCGACCTGAAGTATGGACTGATGGACGCTTCGAACCGGAAGATCGGTTCGATTACAGACCAAATATTGATTTTTTGTTATCATTACGATCCTGCAACGGGAAAATATGGTGCAGCGATTTCTACGCTTCTGAAAATCGGCGGAACGCTGACAATACTCGCAATGGGCGCGATGTTTTTTACGTTTCGAAGAAAGAATAAGTTGAAGGCACTAACGCAATCCACGCTGAGTATCCAACAAGGAAAACTTGCTTAAACAAACATGCTGAGTACGCTGGCATCCTCGATGATGCTCGGAATGTCGGAATTGATCCCGGAACAGGCCTCGACCTACGCTCCGGATGTCGATCATCTCTATTATTTTTTGGTCGGCACGACAATCTTTTTTACGGTGCTGATTTCCGGCGCCATACTCTATTTTTTCATCAAATACCGCCGCCGATCGAATAATGAAATCCCACAGCCGATCGCGGGTTCGATGGTGCTCGAAAGCGCCTGGTCGATTATTCCATTTATTATTTCGCTCGGAATGTTTGCGTGGGGAGCTAAAATCTATCTCGATCAATACACTATACCGAAAGACGCGACTGATATTTATGTTGTAGGCAAGCAATGGATGTGGAAATTCCAGCATCCGGAAGGGCAGCGCGAAATTAACGAATTGCATGTGCCCGTCGGAAAAAAAATACGACTTGTGATGGCCTCGGAAGATGTGATCCACAGCTTTTTTGTGCCAGCGTTTCGAATGAAAGAGGATGTGGTGCCTGGCCCGAATCGGTATTCGACAGTTTGGTTCGAAGCGACGCAGACGGGAACATTCCATATTTTTTGCAGTCAGTATTGTGGCACCAGTCATTCCGCAATGATCGGATGGGTCACGGTAATGGACGACAAGGACTACCAGTCGTGGCTCGCAGGTGGCGCGGCGCAGGGCTCGATGGCCGACCAGGGAGCGGCACTGTTTCAGCAATTTGGCTGTGCATCATGCCATCGGTCGGATGCGCAAGGTCAATGTCCGAGACTCGACGGAATTTATGGCAAGGAACAACTACTGGAAGGCGGCGAAAAAGTTGTCGCGGACGATAGCTATATTCGCGAATCGGTCTTGAGCCCCTTAGCGAAAGTCGTCGCAGGGTTCAAACCGGTTATGCCATCGTTTCAGGGTCAAGTCAGCGAAGAGCAACTGCAACAGCTCATTGCGTACATCAAATCGATTGGGCCTCCCGAAGCGAACAACGTAACGCCCGGCGCGCCGCAGGGAAGCACCAAGATTAGCGGAGCGGCATCGAACCCGGTATCGAGACCTCCGATCATGACGACAGGTTCGCCTAATGTCGGTGCGCCGCAAAACGAGCGGGCTATGCCAGAGGTATTACCTCCCGCAAATCCGGCCGCGCCAAACCAGCCAGGACAAACACGCTAAAATAAGTCATTTAGAGAAGAATTAAAAGCTGCTTCAGAAGTTGGAAGCGCAGGATAGTAAGGAACGAGCAATGAGTTTGAACGCAGTATTACCAATGGAGCCGCAGGCCGGACCCGGTTTGGCCGAGCCGGTCAATTACCTGAATAACGGGTACGGTCTGAAATCGTGGCTGTTGACAAAGGACCACAAACGCATCGCAATCTTATACCTCATTTCGGTGAGTACTTTTTTTGCGATCGGCGGTATTTTTGCGTTATTGATTCGAATCAACCTGCTTTCGCCAAGCGGTGAGTTTACGCCCGATACGTATAATCGGTTATTTACTGCGCACGGGATCATCATGGTCTTCTTTTTCCTGGTCCCCGCGGTCCCGGCGATCCTCGGAAATTTTTTCTTGCCGATAATGATAGGCGCGAAAGATCTGGCCTTCCCTAAGATCAATCTACTCAGTTGGTATCTCTACATGATCGGAGCGGCATTCGGTGTCATTGCCATTATAGCCGGCGGCGTCGATACAGGCTGGACGTTTTACGCGCCCTATAGCACAAGCTATTCTAATTCGAACGTGCTGATGGCCGGTATAGCAATTTTCATCGTCGGATTCTCTTCCATTTTAACGGGACTAAATTTTATCGTGACCGTTCATACCATGCGTGCACCGGGTATGACTTGGTTTCGGTTGCCACTTTTTGTCTGGGCCCATTATGCAACCGCACTCGTCATTATGCTTGGGACTCCTGTGCTGGCAATCACGGTTTCATTGATGGCCCTCGAGCGTATTGCTCATGTAGGTATTTTCGATCCGGCGATGGGAGGCGACCCCGTGCTGTTCCAGCACATGTTCTGGTTCTACTCGCATCCGGCTGTCTATATCATGGTCTTGCCGTCGATGGGAGTCGTCAGCGAATTGATCGCTAATTTGTCGCGAAAAAATATTTTTGGATATAAGTTTGTGGCAATGTCGAGCCTTGCAATTGCAGTGTTCGGATTCCTTGTGTGGGGACACCATCTGTTTGTCTCGACGCAGTCCGTCTATCTTGGATTGATCTTTTCATTTCTAAGCTATGCTGTCGCGATTCCATCCGCGATTAAAGTGTTCAATTGGACTGCGACGCTCTTTAAGGGTTCGATCTCTTACGATACTCCGATGCTTTACGGCCTTGGCTTTATCGGATTGTTTTTGATTGGTGGAATGACCGGTTTATTCGTTGCTGCGCTCGGAATGGACGTACATGTACACGATACCTATTTTGTCATAGCCCATTTTCATTACGTGATGGTTGGCGGCTCACTCATGGGGTTCTTAGGAGGAATGCATCTCTGGTGGTCGAAAATGACCGGGCGAGAATATCCGGAGTATTGGGCGCGCGCAGCCATGGTCATTCAGTTTGTTGGATTCAATCTGACTTTTTTCCCGCAGTTTATTCTTGGCTATCTGGGAATGCCAAGACGCTACGCATCCTATCCGCCAGAATTCCAGGTGCTCCACGTGCTTTCAACGGCTGGAGCCACAATTCTTGGGCTTGGAATGCTCATGACGTTTATCTATTTAATATGGTCATTGAAAAATGGTAAACGTGCAACCGCAAACCCGTGGGGAGCGCCCGGGCTCGAATGGCGTACATCTTCACCGCCTCCGACCGAGAATTTTTACGAGACGCCTGTGGTAACATGGGAAGCGTATGAATTCGCGCCGATTGAAACTATGCAAATCTTAGGCTACCCGGGCGATCCCGGCGTGCCATCGCAGCCTGTCTCTTCGGAGCACGGGACAGAAGATTAACGTAACGAGTAACGAACACTGTAACCACCGATAGTAATGAATGAGAGCAACGTGAGTTATGAGCAAAGATCACTCGTCACTCATACCTCGGGATTCATTCACTGAAACGAGATGACACCAGCAGAAACAGAAACGATACCTGAACGCGTAGAGATTCACGCGCATCATCATCCGAGGCTCGTGCATCACTTCGAGAGCATGGAGCAGCAGCGCGAAGCGGGCACCCTTGGCATGTGGTGGTTCCTCCTGACCGAAATAATGTTTTTCGGTGGCATGTTCCTGGCCTACACGATCTATCGCCACATGTATTTCGACGCGTTTGCCGATGGCAGCAACGTGCTTAGTATCTGGTGGGGTACGTTTAATACCGGCATCCTCATTGCGAGCAGCCTTACGATGGCGCTCGCGGTCTATCATGCACAGATGGGCGGCCGCAAGCGTGTTGTGTTATTTTTGTTACTTACTATTTTGCTCGGAAGCATCTTCCTACGCGTTAAGTATATCGAGTACAGCGATAAGTTCGAAGAGCATGTATTTCCCGCAGGTGATTTCCGGTGGCCGATGGCAGAAAAACCAGGGCCGCCCCATAATGTTGGCCAATTATTAGTCATGCTGGTCGGATTTCATCCGGATGAAGAACCGCAAGGACCTGCCGAGCACGGAACATCGATAAAAGTTACAACGAAATACGCAGAGCGCGGTCCCTATTACGGCGTTGCAGGGCAGATTCCTGAAGAGGTCGCCGATCCTGGGTTTGCGGGTCATGTCCGAATGTATTTCTGGCTTTATTTTGCAATGACAGGGTTCCATGCGCTGCACATGATAATTGGTATTGGGCTATTGTTTGTTCTGGCGTGGCAAAGCTGGAAGGGAAAATTTTCTCGAGAGTATCATTCGTATATCGAATTGACGGGCCTCTATTGGCATTTTGTCGATATTGTTTGGATCTTTCTATTTCCACTGCTTTATCTTGTTGACCGGCATTTATAAGGATAAATTATGTCTGAGCACATTGTAGAAAAATCGATCTATTATAAAATATTCGGAGCGCTCCTTGTCGGTACAGCACTTACAGTTGGAGCGGCCTTTGTCAATCTCCACAACTTTAATATTGTGGCCGCGCTTGTCATCGCTGGAATTAAGGCTTCGCTGGTTATTCTCTTCTTCATGCACGTGAAGTATTCGACGCGGCTTACAAAACTTTTTGTCGCCGTCGGATTTATCTGGCTCTTTATTATGATCGGAATTACCATGACGGATTATCTCTCTCGTGCCTGGCTGACCTACCAGCCGTAAGCCCTGCAACCGGTTCATAGCAGCGAGCCTATAGCTGGAAATATTGTGTTCGTTGTTTTATGGCGCCCTAAAAAATCCGCACGTTCCGGCATTCCCTTTGAAAGGGGGAATCTACATGATCCATCTGCTTACGAATGCCAGCGAATTGTTTGCCGGAAAAAATACCGGACGAACTTCGAATAGGCTCTAGATTATTCACCGAAATGTCGAGATCGAAGCGTGACTCATCGACGACCTGCTCGATCTTACCCAATGGAAACTCCAACTCAACCGTGAGAAGTGAATCTGCATGGCTTGCTTAAGAGCGTTGCCGAAATGTACCGAAGTAAGATCACGGAGAAGGGAATCGGAATGGAAGTTAAGCTGAAAGCAGACGATCGTTACATAGGCTATCCGGCCCGTTTGCAGCAGATATTCTGGGACCTCATCAAGAACTCGGAAAAATTCATTCTATCGGGCAGCACTATTTCTATACACAGTTCAATGTACCTCCCGGGGCAAAATGCAAAGCATTTGGAAGATTCTGGCAAAATTCATATCGAGATCATCGACACTGGTATCGGAATTGAACCCGAACTCTTACCCCCCGTATTTTCGAAGCGTTCGAACATGGGGGAGCGAGCACGAGAGCGTTTGGTGGGATCGGACTTGATCTTCAGCAAGAATCTCGTCGAAGCGCATAGCAATACAATCCTGTGACAAGTCCGGGAAAAATAAAGGAACAACATTTATCGAGGAGTTTACCATCGTGCCAAAACTGGAGACTGCAAGCGTACAGGAGCACGTGAAGGCCATTCCTGCAAACGGAAAAAAATCGACGATTCTTTTAGTCGATGACCATGATGACACGAGCGCGGCTGTAAAAATGCTGCTCGAGCGGCAAGGATATAGCGTGCGCGTATCGGCATCGTCCGCACAGGCAATCGATACCATCAAGAATGAACCAGTCGATCTTATTATTAGCGATATTGGTCTGCCCGATGAAAGTGGACTAATGATGCTGAAAAAAATCCGTAAAATTTCGGATGTACCCGCGATTGCGCTCAGCGGATTTGGCAGTGACGACGATATTCAACGAAGTCACGAAGCAGGATTTCAGAAGCACCTAACAAAACCGTTCAATCTGCAAAAATTTCGGGATACAATCGCTCATTTGCTCGGAAATGAAAAACGATAAAGAAAAAGTATCGTCGTCCGAAAAAACGGAAGCACCGATGCTCAAAATGAAAAAGAGAACCGAGCCGATGGCCGATGGGAAGCGGCATATCATTTACTATACTTATAGCAATGAGTAACAAGCAAGGTATTCAATTTCTTTTACTTGCTGCCATTGCTTATTTACTGAATTATGTCCGAACTCCGTTGGAACCCACTCTTGGGTGAATGGCTCGCGACGGCGACCGAGCGGCAGGAACGTACGTTCTTGCCCCCGCCGGATTATTGTCCACTATGCCCGACGAAACCAGGTGGCTTCGCGACAGAAGTACCGGAGCCGACGTATGACGTGGTAGTATTCGAGAATAAATTTCCGAGTTTTCGGCGCGATCCGCCAAAACCTGCGATCGAGAACTCTGAATTTTATCCGGTACGACCTGCGCAAGGTGTTTGTGAAGTAGTGCTGTATTCGCCAGACCACAATGCAACACTCGCCGGGCTTCCCGCTCGTCAATACTTAAAATTGATTCTGGCGTGGACCGACCGCTACCGCGAGCTGAGTAAGCTTGATTTCATCAAATACGTTTTTATTTTTGAGAATAAGGGGAAGGAGATTGGCGTAACACTAACGCATCCGCACGGACAAATTTACGCGTATCCGTTTATTCCACCGGTCATTGCTCGCGAGCTTGAACAGACTCGTAGATATCATGAAGCGACGAATAAATGCCTCTTGTGCGAAATTGTTGCTCACGAATTAGGCGATAAAAAACGGCTTATTATTCAGAATGATCATTTCGCAGCATATATTCCATTTTTTGCAAGATGGCCTTACGAAGTTCACATTGCGCCAAAACAGCATCGGTTGTCCTTCCTTGATTTTGAAGCATCGGAGCAGAAGGATCTCGCTGCAATAATGAAGCAACTACTCGTTGCTTATGACCGAGTCTTCGATAAATCAATGCCCTATATGATGAATATTCATCAAGCTCCAACGGATGGTTTAATATACGATCATTATCACTTTCATATTGAATTTTACCCGCCGCTCCGCGCT
The DNA here is from genome assembly GCA_035552495.1 of Kapaibacterium sp. (SeqCode). Taxonomy (GTDB): domain Bacteria; phylum Bacteroidota; class Ignavibacteria; order Palsa-1295; family Palsa-1295; genus PALSA-1295. The sequence goes on from DASZLH010000116.1 coordinate 19,108, forward strand.
GCTGACAAGTTAAAATATCTTGCCGGCAGCGAAACAGGTGCAGGTATGTTCATCAACGATACGCTCGCAGAGGAAAAGGCAGCCGAACTTCGCGCGCTCGTACAGCCAGTCGAGTGGTAATGGATAACGGATAGTCGACCCGAACGAAGGATGAACACCAAAAAGTGGATCGAAAAGCGCAGTACATGGATTGCAGAAATCTTCCACGCTCCCATCTCCGATATTCGATTTTTTCGAGCGCCCGGTCGAGTCAATCTGATCGGTGAACACACCGATTATAACGATGGCTTTGTGCTGCCCGTCGCGATCGATCGTGCTACGACAATAGCAGCTCGAATTCGGAAGGATAATATAGTAAGAGTTTATTCAGTTAATCAGGATGATTGGGGCGAGTTCGATCTAACGCTGCCCGGCCCAATTCGTCGTGGCTATTGGTTGAATTATGTCGAAGGAGTTGCACGGGTACTACAATCGAACGGTCATGTATTGCGGGGTGCCGACATCATTCTTGAATCCGATGTGCCCGTGGGGGCTGGACTTTCCTCTTCCGCAGCTCTTGAAATTGCCACAGCTTATACATTGCTCTCACTTTCCAACGAAACGATCGACCGCAGAGAGATGGCTCTGGCGTGTCAACGCGCAGAGCATGAATATACTGGAGCAAACGTCGGTATCATGGACCAATTCATTTCCGCAATGGGCGAGGAAAACACGGCGCTCCTTATCGACTGCCGGTCGCTTGACGCTAAAAAAATCCATGTCGATACGAGTGCTCGCGCGCTCTTGATCTGTGATACAGGGATTAAGCACGATCTCGCTGCCTCTGCGTATAACACTCGAAGACATGAGTGCGAGGAATCGGTCGAAATTCTCAGCAGATCGTTATCCGGCATTAAATCGTTACGCGATGTTAGCTTACGGCAATTTCATGCGTATGAAGACACGTTGCCGGAAACATTGCGTAAACGTGCTCGTCATGTTATTTCTGAAAATGAACGCACGCTCACAGCTGCATCTGCAATCAAAAGCGGAGATTTCGATAAACTCAGTACACTCATGTATGCTTCGCATGAATCGCTGAAGAATGATTATGAAGTGAGTGCATCGGAACTCGATTTGCTCGTAGATACGGCTCGTACCATTCCTGGAGTCCAGGGAACTCGTATGACGGGAGGCGGCTTTGGCGGATGTACCGTAAGTTTTGTAAAGCATGATTTTATCTCGATGTTTTCGGACCGCATGGCGAATATCTATACGGAACAAACAGGACTTCCGCTTGCGATTTATAATTGCGAAATTGTAAATGGAGCCGAAGAAGTAGCGAGCAATAAAGCATAATATATTGTTTCGTCGCTCGAGGATTCGTTCGTTGTGATTATTTCTCGTCATTGTGAAAGCATTTAAAGCACGGATAAAGCAACTGGAAGGAGCGCTCGGTTGGCGTGTGGTCGATATTCCATTCGATGTAAAGCAGATCTTTGGTACGAGTGGCCGGGTGCCGGTGAAGGGGACGGTCAATGGCTTTTCATTTCGGACGTCGCTGTTTCCGCGCAAAAATGGCAAACACTATCTCATGCTCAACAAAAAGGTGCAGGAAGGTGCAAAGGCATCGCTCGGCGATAGTATTTCTGTTATCATCGAACTGGATACAAAAAAGCGAACGTTTGAAACGCCCGCGATGCTCAAACAAGCGCTCTTTGATGACGACGAGTTATTAAAATACTTCGAAGGCTTCAGCTATTCGATGCGTAAATGGATGGGGGAGTATGTTACAACTCCAACGAGCGCTGCTGCGCGAGCCAAGCGGGTGGAACAAATGGCTGCTACACTTATGGAAATGCGTGATGGCGAGATGGAACCTCCTCCATTTCTCCAAGCGGAATTCGCACATAATCCTAAAGCAAAACTTGGATGGGAAAAAATGACCGCATCCCACAAGCGAGGTCATCTTTGGGGTATTCTATACTATAAAAGTCCGGAATCGCGTAAAAAACGATTGCAAAAAGCGATCGATACGATGGTTAAATACGCTGAAAAATAACCTAATTGAATGACTTTTACCACATTCAACAATACAGCTGCAATAGATAATATGCCGTCACCTCAGCATACGGACACTTCCATTATGCGGATCGATATTATCTCCGCAGTTCCAAAACTGCTGGAAAGTCCCTTGAACGAAAGCATTGTAAAGCGGGCCCGCGAAAATGGAGTGGTCGAAATCGTCATACACGATCTTCGCGAATATGGATCGGGAAGCTACCACCAGATCGATGACGAACCATTCGGTGGTGGTGCGGGAATGGTACTGAAACCCGAACCGCTGTTCCAACTCTTTCACAAGCTGACTTCCGAACGCGAATATGGCGAGCGCATTCTCATGACTCCCGATGGTGAGCGCTTGACACAA